>CAYWIQ010000015.1:297-15857 GCA_964458405.1 uncultured Chromatiaceae bacterium | reverse complement strand
GCCCGAACAACACAGTGTGCAGAGACTGATAACCGTTGTCCTTGGGAATGGCGATGTAATCCTTGAACTTGCCGGGCACCGGCTTATAGAGATTGTGAACCGCACCCAGCGCCCGATAACAGGTGTCCACCTTGTCGACGACAATACGAAAGGCGTGGACATCGAACACCTCTGAGAAGGGCAATGCCTTCTGACGCATCTTGCGGTAAATGCTGTACAGGTGCTTTTCCCGACCGATGACCCGCGCGGGGAGACCCTCTTCCTGCAGACGCTGCTCGATCACGCCCTGAATCTTCTGCACCACCTCCTTGCGGTTGCCGCGGCTCTTTTTTACCGCCTCGCTCAATACCCGGTAGCGGATGGGATACAAACCGGCGAAACCCAGATCCTCTAATTCGAGGCGGATGGCGTTCATCCCCAGGCGATTGGCGATGGGCACATAGATCTCCAGAGTCTCGCGGGAGATGCGGCGGCGTTTGGCGGGCGCCAAGGCCCCTAAGGTACGCATGTTATGGAGGCGGTCGGCGAATTTCACCAGGATCACCCGGATGTCGCGCACCATGGCCAACATCATCTTGCGGAAATTTTCCGCTTGGGCCTCCGCCTTGCTGCTGAACCGAATTTGGGTAAGTTTGCTGACGCCGTCCACCAGTTCGGCCACCTCGGCGCCGAACTGGCTGGCCAGTTGTTCCTTGGCGGTGGGGGTGTCCTCAATGACATCATGGAGCAGCGCCGCCATGATGCTCTGATAATCCATGCGCATCCCGGCCAGAATACGGGCCACCGCCAGGGGATGATGGACATAGGGTTCGCCGGACAGCCGGGTCTGACCCTGATGGGCCGCTGCGGCAAAATCGCAGGCACGATGTACGTCGCTTATTTGCGCGTCATCGAGATACTCGGCGAGCAGTTTGCACAGCTCGCCGATTAAAATATGCGTTTTGTCTTGATCGGGAAGAGGGGAGGCTTGTACGGGGTCGGGGTTGTTCAATGTCTATTCAGGGACGAGGAGGCGCTTACTCCTCCCCAACGTCTCCCTGCCCGATCCCTGCCTGCGGCAGGACATGTTCGCCCACTTCGGCTTCAATTTCCGCCCGCTCCAGTTCGCTCATCTCGGCGGCGCGGGCCTCCTCGTCGGCACTCATCTCATCCAGGATGGCGGCGTTGATGGTTCCTTCGCCGATCTCGCGCAAGGCCATAACCGTGGGCTTGTCGTTCTCCCAGGGCAGGGTGGACTGACTGGTGCCCCTGGCCAATTGGCGCGCCCGGCGTGTCGCCACCAACACCAATTGGAAGCGGTTATCAACATTTTCCAGACAATCTTCAACAGTAACGCGCGCCATATTCAACTCCAATAATATTCTGATCTTTCAGTATACCCTGTTAGTGCTCGGCTTTGGAATGTCCCGGCGGAGGCTCAAGCTTCGCGCAGCAGGCTTGCCAACAAGTCGCGCAGCAGCGGCTCCTGGCTTTCGCGGCGCAGATTCTTTGAACAAATAATGGATTGCAGGTCGGCCACCGCCCGCTTGAAATCGTCGTTCACCAGCAAGTAATCGTATTCCACATAATGGGATATGTCCGTTCTAGCCTCCTGCATGCGCCGTTGGATGGTCGCCTCGCTATCCTGGCCCCGGGCTCGCAGGCGCTGCTCCAACACCTCCCGGGAGGGGGGCAGGATGAATATCCTAGCCGCGTCGGGAAACAGGCGATGCAACTGCCGGGCCCCTTGCCAGTCGATTTCCAAAACCACATCCTGGCCTTGGCGCAATTGCCCGAGGACGGCCTCTTTGCTAGTGCCGTAATAGTTATCAAATACCCGGGCATACTCGAAAAATGCCTCTTGCTCAATCATTTCCTCGAATTGCGCCGTATCGACGAAATGATAATGCACCCCCTGTTCCTCCCCGGGACGCATGGGGCGGGTGGTGTGCGACACCGATAACCGTAAACTTGGCTCCACGGTCAATAATTCCCGCACCAAACTGGTCTTTCCCGCCCCCGATGGGGCCGAGATAATGTAGAGAGAACCCGGCATAAAGCCCCGTCTTATCGCCGCCAAACCAAATCCGCTGCTAGTGTACCTAAACCCCCGTGGCAAAAGCCACGAGGCGGGATACGCGCGATATTGCACGGACCCAAACCAGCACATCGGCCGATTTTAACGAGAATTGATACCATGACACCCTGGCCAAAACCCGCCGGTGTTCTTGGCTAGAATAATGCCTTATACCGAAAAAATATTTAGGTTTGCAGGCACCGTCGGCAACGCTAATTCGACATTTACGCAATCTTACACCCCAAGCCTTGAACCACGGTGTAACGGTCTGGTCCAATTCAGCAGGATATTCAAGACGCGGCAAACGGATCAACATACGTAACAAATTAGGAGAGGAGCAATTGCCATGATTAACTTTAAGAGCCGAATCAAGCGCACGGCCGGCATCACCAGCCTCGCAACTTTGGCGTTGACTCTTTTGTTTGGCATGGGCGCATCGACCGCGTGGGCCGAGCGGGGTCTGGACTGTCACGACGGCATGAGCATGCACGGACATGGCCACCATGGCATGGGAATGATGGGAGGCGGCATGGGCATGCACGGGATGCGCCCCCATAATGCCGCCGAGCATTTCTTGAAAATGGGCTCCGCGCTCAATCTAACCGATGATCAGATCAAAAAACTCTCTGCACTCCGTGATGATTACATCGACAAGAACGCCACGGCCGAGCAAGAGCTCGCGGCGGCCAACGATGATCTGGGGCGGGCGCTGTATGGCGATAGCATAGACATGGACACCGTCAACGCCTTGTTCACGAAGATCGGCAAACTGGACGGTCAGCTGTGGCATGCCTATGCCCAACAACTCCACGACATCAAGGCCCTGTTAACCGCCGAACAAAAACAAGCCCTGCATAACATGTGGCACCACGGCATGCGCGACGACATGCCCATGTCGCACCACAGCATGTCCCCACACAAGAACATGAGCATGGGCATGTAACAGATCACGCGGTATAGCGCCGCCTGCTTCGGTGGCTGTTCCGAAGCGGCGGCATGCGAGTTCTTGACCGCACGGATACTGCGCTACCCACAATCGGCTAAAATACGGCGCGGAACAACTTGGAACCGCGCCGGCCATGGATACACTCAAAGACCTTTTCCTTCTCGACCCCCGTGTCATCTATTTGAATCACGGCTCCTACGGCGCCACGCCCCTACCGGTGTTCGAGGCCTATCAACACCTGCAACGCCGACTGGAAAATGAGCCGGTTAACTTCATCAACAACGAGCTACCTGATCTATTGAAGGAAGCACGGCGTGCGTTAGCCGGCTACGTCAACGCCGGTGTCGACGAATTGGTCTTTGTGCCTAATGCCACTTTCGGCATGAACGTGATCGCCCATGCCCTGTCCTTAGAGGCCGGCGACGAGATATTGACCACCGACCACGAATACGGCGCCATCGACAACCTATGGACGTATATCTGCGAAAAACGCGGCGCCAAGCTGATTAGACAACCCCTCCCCTTTCCCGCGCCTTCCCCGGAGGAAACCGTCGAAGCGATTTGGCGGGGGATATCGCCGCGCACCAAGGTCGTGTCCGTCAGCCACATCACCTCGCCGACCGCCTTGCAACTGCCCATCGCGACCCTGTGCCGACGCGCCCGCGCCGCCGGCGTGATGACCGTCATCGACGGCGCCCATGCGCCCGGCCAGGTCGCGCTTGATCTGGAAACCATAGGGGCGGACTTTTACGTGGGCAATTGCCACAAGTGGCTGTGCAGTCCCAAGGGCGCGGGCTTTCTCTATGCCCGGCAGGCGTTGCAGGCATTGATCGAACCACTGGTGGTGGGTTGGGGGTGGGGCAAAGATCGCAAGCCGTCCCATGAATCATCCTTCATCGCCGCCCAACAGTGGTTGGGGACCAACGATTTGTCCGCCTACCTGGCCGTACCGGCAGCTATTGATTTCCAAAGGCAGCTTGATTGGCCGCAAGTGCGCGCGGCTTGTCATGCCTTGCTGACAACCACGTTGTCACAACTCGCCGACCTAACTGGTTTGCAGCCGCTCTATCCGCATGCGGATTCACAGTACGCGCAAATGGCGGTAACACCCTTGCCCACCATCCGGGACTTGGCGGCCTTCAATCGGCGGTTATATGAAAAGTATCGCATTCAAATCCCGTGCATCGCCTGGAGCAACCGTCAGTTTCTACGCATCTCGGTACAGGCCTACAATTCAGGGGAGGATTTACAGGCCTTAGTGGATGCGGTGCGCGTTGAATTAGCGGATCCGGGCTAGCCCATCCCAACGGCGCTTCCCATTTGGTGGATCGGCGGCAACGGACCGCTCATTGTTTCCGTCCCAACAGTCGCGCCAGGGGCTTGATGGAGAAGGCCATGCACACGGTCGCGCCCAGTGCCACCCCGGTGACCGCCGTAAACAACGCCGGCAAGGAAAACGATTCGTAAAGACTGGCGACTGCGCCGCCCAGATAATTGCCCACCGAGCTCGCCAGGAACCATGCCCCCATCACCAGCCCGGCGATACGAGCCGGCGCCAGCTTGGTCATGGCGCTCAAGCCCACCGGACTGAGACATAACTCACCGATGGTGTGCAATAGATAAACCACCACCAACCACGCCGGACTGACTCGTTCTCCATCCGCGGCGAAGTGCGCCGCCAGCGCCAGCACCGCGAAGCCCAGGGCCGCGAACAGCAATCCCAAGGTAAACTTGGCGGGACTGGACGGATCGCGGCTACCCAATCTCACCCATAACCACGCCATAACCGGCACCAGCAGGATGATGTACAACGAATTGAGCGACTGCCACCAACTTGCAGGAAAAGACAAACCCAGTATCACATTACGCGTGCTGCGTTGCGCAAACAGATTGAGTGTAGAACCTGCCTGTTCGAACAACGACCAGAACACCGCCGCGGCGGCGAACAGCACCGCGACGGCGATCAATTGCCTGCGCTCCACCGGACTCCAGCTCTTGGCGGTAAACAACCACAGGAAAAATCCCACGGTAACGACCAGCAACAAGTAACCGACGCCAGTGGTAATCACCGCGACATTCAAGAAACCGTTGACGCCCAGTAACACAATCGCCATGACCAACACCACACCGGCAGCACAAATCATCAGCAAGCGTTTGCGCGCCACGAGCAATGAGGCGGCGCCATGGCCATGGGGCGGGTGACGCCCGATCTCCCCCAAGCCGTGACCACCCACCAGGTATTGCAGCAACCCCAAGGCCATCCCCACCGCCGCCGCGGCGAAACCACAATGCCAGGAAAATGCCGGCGTGACGCCCCAAGCGGCCAGCACGGCTTTAAAGCCCTCGCCCTGGGCGAGCCAACCGGTGATCAACGGCGCAATCAGGGCGCCGAGGTTGATCCCCAGATAGTAGATGGAAAAACCGGCGTCGCGCCGCCGGTCTTCATGGTCGTACAGCTGTCCCACCATGCCGCTGATATTGGGCTTGAGCAGTCCGGTGCCCGCCACGATCAACCCCAGCCCCAGATAGAAAGTGGCGATTCCGATCATGGCCAGACAGATATGACCACACATAATGGCGATGCCGCCGTATAACGTCGCCTTGCGTGCACCGATCAAGCGGTCGGCGATCCAGCCGCCGGGCAACGCCAGCAAATACACTAGAGACGTGTAGGTACCATAGACCATGCCCGCCCGCGCCGTGTCCCACCCCAGACCGCCCATGGCCGCCGGCGCGGTCATGAACAGGATCAACAGCGCGCGCATGCCATAGTAGCTGAAGCGCTCCCAAAACTCGGTGAAAAACAAAGTGCGCAGGCCTACGGGATGGCCGAAAAATGCGTTATCGCGCCGCCTGCTATCCATCTAGGCACGCCCCGCGCCACCACGCTAGCCGCTGCCAAACGGTGTGAACCATTAAATTAAACATCAACGCCGTTCTCGGATAATGCGCTCTCCCCATCGCCATAGGATAGGGTCAGAGTATTACTCGATGTTTTGCACCTGCTCACGCATCTGCTCGATCAACACCTTCATTTCCATGGAGACGCGGGTCGTTTCTACATCACCGGACTTGGACCCCAGGGTATTGGCCTCGCGGTGCAACTCCTGCATCAGGAAATCCAAACGCCGACCGGCGGGACCGGCCTGGCTGAGGACCCGTTTTACCTCGGCCAGATGGGCGGTCAGTCTGTCCAGTTCCTCTTCCACGTCGAGACGCTGGCTGAGCAACACCATTTCCTGTTCAACGCGCATGGGGTCCAGTTCCGTCTTGATCTCCGCCAGACGCGCCAACAGTTTCTCGCGCAGCCGAGTACGCACCTCGGGCAAGCGCTGCGAGGCGATGGCGGCCTGCTCCGCCACCGCCTCGCAGCGCTGTAGAATGAGCGCTTTTAATTTAGCCCCTTCGCGGGCACGGGTGGCCGTCAGCTCAGCCAAGGCCTCGTCGAGGATACGTAAGGCCGCCGCCGCCATCTGCTCATGATCCGGTTGCGGCGCCTGAATGACGCCGGGCCAACGCAATACCTCCAGGGCATTAACGGGCGCCGGGCGCTCCAGCTGGCCGTCCACCTCCGCCACGACGGTCACCAGGCGCTTGATCAGATCCTTATTGAGGGCAAATTCGGGAGACTGCTGGGCAAGGGATTGAAAGCGTAACTGACAATCCACTTTGCCTCGGTGCAATGCACCATTGATAAGCTCGCGCACCTTGGATTCCAACACCCGCAAGTCTTCGGGCAACCGCGGCGAGATCTCCAGATAACGGTGATTCACCGTCCGCAGTTCCCAGGTCAGCGTGCCCCACGGGGTTTCGCCTTCACGGCGAGCGAAGGCGGTCATGCTATGAATCATAGTGGGTTACTCCCGGCATGTCTGATTTAGTATTGAAATAATCTTATCGAGCCCACACAGCTCGATCCACACGCGGCGGCCAACACCGGTAAACTATTCAACATTAATGATCATGGTACGCCTTGTAGCGGATTTTGAGAAACCGCCCCGGGCTCGCGTTGGCTTCGAGCCGTGGAAGCGGGCTATAATGCCCGCCCCTCGTCCCCTATGATTTAAGGACCCGACATGCGACCCAGTGGCAGAACTCCAGATCAACTACGCACCATCAAAATGACCCGCAACTACATCAAACACCCCGAGGGCGCGGTGCTGGTGGAATTCGGCGATACCCGGGTACTGTGCACCGCGACCGTGGAGGACAAGACTCCGCGCTGGATGAAGGGCAGTGGTAAGGGTTGGGTTACCGCCGAATACGGTATGCTGCCCCGCTCCACGGGACAACGTATGTATCGCGAGGCGGCACAGGGTCGGCAAGGCGGGCGCACCATGGAGATCCAACGACTCATCGGCCGTTCACTGCGCGCCGTGGTGGATCTCGCCGCACTGGGCGAACGTACCATCACCGTGGACTGCGATGTCATCCAGGCCGACGGCGGCACCCGAACCGCCTCCATCACCGGCGCTTATGTGGCTCTGGTAGACGCCATACAAAAAACAATGAAGCGCGGCGTTATCAGTAAAGACCCCATCTACGGGTTTGTGGCGTCGGTCTCGGTAGGCATCTACCAAGGCGTACCGGTGCTCGATCTCGATTACGCCGAAGACTCCAACGCCGAGACCGACATGAACGTGGTGATGAATGACGCCGGCGCCTTCATCGAGGTACAGGGCACGGCGGAGGGTCACGCCTTTCGCATGGACGAACTGCAAACCATGCTGGACCTGGCCAAGGGCGGTATCGGCCAACTCATTGACCATCAGCGCGCCGCACTGAACGCGGTCTAACGCCCGTCGCCATGCAACAGATCGTGCTCGCCACCGGCAATCCGGGCAAGGTTCGCGAGATCAATCAGCTGCTGATCGGCCATGATTTGGAAGTGATTCCGCAATCCGCCTTCAAGGTCCCCGAAGCGGAGGAGACCGGCCTTACCTTCGTGGAAAACGCCATCATCAAAGCGCGCAATGCCGCCGCCCAGGCCGGCCTACCCGCCATCGCCGATGACTCCGGGCTGGAGGTGGATGCGCTGCAGGGCGCGCCGGGCATCTATTCGGCCCGCTATGCCGGGCCAGAGGCCTCGGACCGCGACAATCTGGAAAAGCTGTTGGTCGAACTCGGTGATCTCCCCGACGCACAACGCAGCGCGCGTTTCCAATGCATCATGGTCTATCTGCGTCACGCCCATGACCCATCACCGCTGATCTGCCAGGGCACCTGGGAAGGTCGGGTGTTATTCGCGCCGCGTGGCGAAAACGGCTTTGGCTACGATCCGGTGTTTTATGTCCCCGATCAGGATTGCTCCTCGGCGGAATTAGCGCCGGCGCTCAAGAACCGCCTAAGTCATCGCGGCCAGGCCTTGCGCAAACTCATCGCGGCATTATCGTAATGCAATGGGACGCGATCGCGTTCGACCTGAACTGAAACCCGGTATATCACCGCAAGCACACAAAACATCCGTAGGCGCTTACCATACAGACTGCCATGTTCCACTTCACCACCTTGCCGCCGTTGTCCTTGTACGTGCATCTGCCTTGGTGCGTGCGCAAGTGTCCCTATTGTGATTTCAATTCCCATGAGATGAAGGATGGCATCCCCGAACAGCACTATATCGACGCCCTGATCAACGACCTGGAACAGGAACTCCCCGCCGTATGGGGCCGACCGGTGGAGACGGTGTTCATCGGCGGCGGTACGCCCAGCCTGTTTTCACCGGAGACCATCGACCGTCTGTTATCTCAGTTGCGGGCGCTGCTCGCCCTGCCCGCCACGGCGGAAATCACCCTAGAGGCCAACCCCGGCACGGTGGAGGCTGGCCGGTTCGCCGAATTCCGCACGACGGGCATCAACCGCATCTCCATCGGGATTCAGAGCTTCGACAATGACATGCTCAGCAAATTGGGCCGCATCCACGACGGACGCGAGGCCGTCGCCGCGGTGGAGGCGGCCCTCGCCGCCGGTTTCACTGAGATCAACCTCGATTTGATGTACGGTCTGCCCGGCCAAAGCGTGGCGCAGGCCCTCTCTGACCTGGAGCAGGCCATCGCTTTACAAACCACCCACCTGTCCCATTACCAGTTGACCATCGAGCCCAATACCCGTTTCGCCCACGCACCGCCGGCGCTGCCCGATGAAGAAACGTTGTGGGAGATGCAACTGCAATGTCAGGCCCGTCTGACCCGGGGCGGTTTCGAGAATTACGAGGTCTCGGCCTATGCCCGGCCCGGATATCAATGCCACCATAACCTCAACTACTGGCGCTTCGGTGATTACCTGGGCATCGGCGCCGGCGCCCACGCCAAGATCAGCAGCGCGTCGACCCAACGCATCGAGCGCAGCGCCAAGATACGGCATCCGCGTGACTATCTGGCCAAGGCGGGCGACGAGAGCCGCATCGCCGAACAGCGGATACTGACCCGCCACGAGGCCGGGTTTGAATACATGCTCAATGCCCTGCGGCTCAACGACGGCTTTCCGGTGGCATTGTTCGCCCAACACACCGGGTTGCCACTGACCATTGTCGAGGAACCTTTGGCAACCGCGGAGGCAAAAGGTCTGATCGAACGCGATCTGCACACCATCCGTCCCACTGCGCTGGGTCGACGCTTCCTCAACGATCTTACCGCACTGTTTCTCCCCGCCGACTGAAGCGCCGACCCGAAGCTGCTACACTGATAACCGCCATCAATCGTCTAAGGGGCCGACATATGCGAAGGTCATGGGCTTTTTTCCTGGTTGTGCTCGTCATCATGACCGCGCCCCGCACCTCATTCGCTGACAGCGCCGACCCACACAATCGCGTGGCATTCACGGTGCAGGTGGAGACTGAGTTGACCAATGATCTCGCCGAGACTGTCTTGGCGGCACAGGCCGAGCATCACAATCCGGCCCAGGTGGCCGAGGACATCAACGCCGCCATGGCCTGGGCCCTGAGACAGGTCCACGGTGTCGCCGACGTTACAGCCGTTAATGGCGCCTACCAGACCTATCCGATCTACGACAAGACCCGCCTGGACCATTGGCGCGGCACGCAAACCCTGGTGTTGCGCAGCAAGCACATCGAGGCACTCAATAAGCTGATTGGAACCTTGCAGCAGCGGCTCCAAGTGCAAAGCATGCGTTTCACCGCCTCTCCCAAGCAACGACAAGCCGGCGAAGCACAATTGGTCGATCAAGCCCTGGCGCGCTTCAAGTCGCGCGCCTTGCGCATCCAACAACAGCTGGGCGCCACGGGTTACGACATCGTAAACCTCAAGTTAGAAACCGTGGGCGCACGTTTGCCCATACCCCTTGAACATCTAGCTATGGCCCGTGCCGCAAGCGGTGCACCGGTGGCCGCCGAGGCCGGCACCAGCCGCTTGAGCCTTAACCTCACGGCCGCTATCCAGCTGCACTTTTAAGCGGGTTACCGTGCACAAGCGGGCGCCGGACTGTTAAGATGCGCCTCTGTTTCGTAATGCGCTAAACCAATGGCAATCACCATTCTGCAAGGCCCGCAACTCACTACCACACTGGCAGACCAAGCAGCACGGCAACTCGCCGGCACTCTGGAGGCCCGCGCCGATCATCAGCGAGTGCACACCGCCGTACCGCCTGACCCCGCAACGGTCAGCGCGCTGCGCGCCGCCTTGCCATTCGACATCAATGTACTGCCGGAGAGTTTCGCGCCGACCCAGGCACGGTTACTGATCACCGATATGGATTCCACTCTTATCAATATCGAGTGCATAGACGAAATTGCCGACTATATCGGAAAAAAACCCGAGGTCGCCGCCATCACTGCGGCGGCAATGCGCGGCGAACTCAATTTCGAACAATCCTTAACCCAACGCGTCGCGCTACTTGCCGGTCTCGATGCCGCCGCGTTGGAGCATGTCTACGAGGAGCGGTTACGTCCCAACCACGGCGCCGAACAGATGGTCGCCGGCCTGCACGCCCGCGGCATAAAGGTTGTGCTGGTATCGGGTGGATTCACCTATTTCACCGACCGCTTGAAGGCACGACTCAATCTCGACTTTGCGCGCGCCAACACACTGGAAATCGTTGACGGCCGTCTCTCCGGCAAGGTATTGGGCGCCATCGTCGGCGCCACGGGCAAGCAGGCGTTTTTGTCCGAATTATGCAGCGAAATGGACATCACCCCCCAACAGGCGATCGCCATGGGTGACGGCGCCAACGATCTCTTGATGATGAATGCCGCCGGGTTAAGCATCGCCTATCACGCCAAACCCAAGGTCCAAGCCCAGGCTCACACCGCCTTGAACCATTGCACCCTGGAAGGGGTATTGGCATTGCTGGCGGCTCCCACTACGTCGAGTAAAGACTAAGACTTGAGAGTGAACATATCCTGCACAGTGCGGTGACCGGCCTGCTTATGGAGAACGGCCAGGGCCACGTGCCCCCACCAGTAGGCCCACACGAAATTGGCGATGAAGCTATGGACATCGGCGAAAAACTCCACGGTATCGTCGGGTTTGCCGGCCTCGGGAAAAATCGCGAACAACACCGCGCCGGTCACGGCCATACCGGTCACCGCCAGAAACCCCAAACCGTGCACCAGCCCCGGTAAGCCGCCGCGGGCACCGCCATCGGGCAACTGGCGATTCATAAGCTTGGAGACATCACTCTTGACCTCGACCCAGGCCGAACCGGTCCAGGGAAACAAATGCGCCATGCCACCGCTGGAACGACTCGCCAGGGTCCACAACCAGTGGGCCAACACGATGATAACGGCGGCGATACCCACCGCCTCATGGGCCTCAAAGGCGGCATGGGCCAAAGCGGAAGCGGATTCTTCGTCGGGCGGTTCCATAATAAGACTGATCGCCAATTGCAGGGTGACCGTCAATGCCATCCCCATGTGCAACCAACGCGTCTGGATACTCCATTTTGCGTTCGCCATGCATGACCTCTTTAATTAAGATTCTAGACTACCGTATACCGACTAGATCGGCATAATACACTGCAAACATAAAATCTCCCTTGCCACCAACTTAATGGTAAGCGCCTCGTCAACCCCAAACCCTTGCACCCACAAGTCAATGAGTGCGCCCCGGGTATCAGGCCCGGGCGCTGCTTACAGTCCGTATTTTTTGATCTTGTACCACAAGGCGCGCTCACTGACGCCGAGCAGGCGCGAAGCCGCCGACTTGTTGTCGTCGCTGCGCTCCAGGGCGGCCTGGATCAAACGCCTCTCCACCGCCTCGACATGGTCCTTTAACAACAATGAGTCCGAACCCACCGTATCGGCCGTACTGCCCGCACCCACGGTGGACGTGGGCGTACGGTTCAAATCCAATGGGAGGTGGTGCGACTCCACGCTTTTACCGCGACACAGTACGGCGGCACGCTCCATGAGATTTTCCAGTTCCCGAACATTGCCCGGCCAATCGTAAGCAAGCAGATTACGGATCGCTGCTTCGGCCAGTATCGGCACCGGGCGACCCAACTCCACACTGTATTTGTGCAGGAAGTACTCCGCCAATAACTGAATGTCGTCACGCCTTTCCCGCAAAGGCGGCACATCGATCCGCACCACATTCAAACGGAAGTACAAATCCTGGCGCATCACCCCCTCATCGACGGCTTGCTGAAGATTGCGATTGGAGGCTGCCACGATGCGCAGATCGACCTTGACCGCGCGCTGGGCGCCCAGGCGCTCCACGGCACCTTCCTGCAATACCCGCAGTAGCTTGGCCTGCAAGGCCATGGACATCTCGGTGATTTCGTCCAGGAATACCGTACCGCCGCTGGCGAGTTCGAATTTCCCCATGCGGTCGCGGTGTGCACCGGTAAAGGCGCCTTTTTGATGGCCGAATAATTCACTCTCCAGCAAATCAGCGGGAATCGCTGCACAGTTGATCGGCACAAACAAGCCGCTGCGGCCGGAGGCCTGATGGATAGCACGCGCCACCAGCTCTTTTCCGGTACCGGTCTCTCCGACAATCAATATATTGCTGCGCGCCGGCGCCACCTGCTGGATCAATTCGTAGAGCTGTTGCATCGCGGCGCTGCGGCCGATAAACTCACCCCAGCCCTTGGCCACCTCATCGCGCAAGTAGCGGTTTTCACGCTGTACCGCACCCATGGCCAGGGCGCGCGTCACCGCCAGTTCCACCGTTTCCATTTCGAACGGACGGATAATGTAATCGGAAGCGCCCAGCTTCATGGCCTCCACCGCCGTTTCAATAGTCCCGAAGGCGGTGAGCACAATCACCGGAACCTCCTCGCCCCTCTCCCGCAACGTCCGCAGCAGCTGCAAACCGTCCATACGCGGCATCTTGAGATCGGTCAGGATCAGATCAAAGGGGGCCTCGTCGCAACTGGCCAACGCCTCCACGCCGTTCGCGGCCATGATTACCTCGTGCCCCATATTCTTAAGCGACATTTCCAACAGCCGACGCATCTTCACTTCGTCGTCGACGACCAATATGCGATGTAGTTCCATCAGCGACCGTCCATCCCGTAGTCCAATTCAAAGCGAATATTAAAACATGCCCCGCCCCAGCGGCTCTCGTTTACCCAAATTTCCCCGTGGTGAACCTGCACAATCTGCTGGACGATAGTCAGGCCAAGACCTATCCCACCCTCGCGCCGCGTAAAAAACGGATCGAACACCCGCGGCCGCAGTTCGGCGGGGATGCCCGGACCGTCATCTTCCACACTCACGATGATTGTCGCGCCATCGTTACGGGTCGCGACCATAATGTGGCCGCCCGCCGGCACAAAGTGCAATGCGTTGATCACCAGATTGAGGATCACCTGAATCAATTGTTCCCGATCGCACACCACCAGCGAATCGTGCGCCGCTAATTGCTGCTGCAGTTCAACATTTTTTTGCTCCACCTTGGTTCCCAGCAGATCCAAAACATGGGCGACAATATCGTGCATATCATGGGGCTTGAAGTCCGGCGCGCGCGGACTCGCACACTCCAACAACATAGTCACCAAGCGGTTCAAGCGATCGGTCTCGCTGATGATGAAGCCGCTCAGCTCCCGTTCCCTGTCCCCGAGGCTAGGTTGGCGCTCCAACAACTGCGCCGAGGAACGCAGGATACCCAAAGGGGTCCTGACCTCATGAGCCATGACCGCCGCCATCTCGCCGACCACGGCGAGCTTGCCCGCACGGACAATCTGCTCTCGGGAACGTTCCAATGCCGCGATCATCTCGGCATAGGCGCGGTTGAGCTCCCCCACTTCCGACAAGCCGGTCACCGGCTCCAACGGTCCGGCCTGTTCACCCTTACGGAAACGGCGCGTGAACTCCGTGAGGCTGACGATGGGTTGGGCGATGCGTGCCGAGAGACGCGAAGAGATCCACCCCGCCACCAATAGCGTAAGCACCAACAACGCCATCATTGCCAACATCAACCGCCAGATCGGCGCGAAGGCCACCTTAGTAGGTTCCACCATGAGTAAATGCCAACCGAAGCCGGGGAAATGTTGATAACCACTGGAGGCGGCACTGCCCACCAGCAGACTGGCATAACCTAAGGCCGCACCGTTCCTGATGCGAGCCTCGGGATGACTAGCGTTATCCAACCACTCGGCCAAACGCAACGAATAGATGTCCTTGCGCTGGCGGAGGGACGCCGACGCCGCAATCACCCGGCCATCGGCATCCAACAATAGCGCTCCACGCGCACTGTTAAATACAGCATCGTCCAGCAAATCCGATACCTCGCTCCAATTCAACAAGGCATAGAGATAACCCAGATCTCCCTTGCCAAAGGCATCGGGAATGGTGGTGCGCAACGCGACGATGACGGTCTTATCGGTCTGCACCGATTCCAACACCACCGGATTGGCATCATTGCCCGGCACTTTTATCCAGGCTGTCTCCGCCGGCTTGCGCTTGCCTATCCAAGCGGAATCGCTGGCGGCCACCACCCGACCTGACTTATCGGTACACAACAATGCCTGATACACGGCACCATGGCCCACCCGTAGATCGGATAGAAAACGCGACAAGCGTTTATCGACGTCATTTACCCGAATATCCTGCATAACCTCCAAATGACGCCAGACGCGAATATTTTCCAAGCGTTCGAAAAAGAAGGCGTCGATGCGTTGCAGTACCGCGCTGGCACCGAATTGCAGATTATGGGCAATTTCCGACTGCAGCGCCTGGCGGAACTGAAAAAAAGACAGCGCCCCCACCAGCATAATCGACCCCAAAACCAGTGCGTAGAAAGAAAATAAAACGGCCTTTCTGATGGTCACTGATGATCTTTCCTCTCTCGCTGTCCGTCGACGGGAATCGCCCGGTTCGCGCGTCGCCGCTATTCTACGCCTTTCAAAACCCCATGCTGAAGGACTTCCTTAATTAGCACAAGCCTGGTATTTTGCCAGCGCACCTGCAGCGGTTTTCACTTTTGCAATACGGTAATCAAACGGACAATACGGCCATGATAACGCCGACCGGACAAGTTCGGAGTCGGCCAATTATCCGTCACTGAATCGGCAGCGGTGCAATCCAACTCACAACTCGCCGCATTACGGCAATTCCGAGCTTGGCCGATGTGGTAACAAACCCGACCTTCACATTAACTT
>CAYWIQ010000015.1:0-287 GCA_964458405.1 uncultured Chromatiaceae bacterium | reverse complement strand
ACATAAACAACATGGCAGCATTATATCTTCCCGGCAACAACCTCAAACGGAAATGCCCATGATCACAAGGAAATTACGCTCTATCCTTGGAATACTCTTTGTCGCTTATTGCAGCGGCGCCTTGGCCGGCACCGCCGACCACACTTGGAGTCATATGCCTTACCGTCTGGGGCAAGGTCTCACTTTTCCCTACCTGGGACTCAACATCGGTGGCTACATCAGTGTGCGTTACCAGGATATCAAGGATCGCGAGTGGAGCATCGGTGCCCGCGATCTGAGCCTGTTTT
>CAYWIQ010000014.1:0-16174 GCA_964458405.1 uncultured Chromatiaceae bacterium | reverse complement strand
ACGAGGCCATCGGCAAGATCATCGCCGATGCCATGAATAAGGTCGGCAAGGAAGGCGTCATCACCGTGGAAGAAGGTTCCGGCTTGGAGAACGAGCTGGACGTGGTCGAGGGTATGCAATTCGATCGCGGCTACCTCTCCCCTTATTTCATCAACAATCAGCAGAGCATGAATGCCGAGCTGGAAGACCCCTACATCCTGCTCTATGACAAGAAGATCTCCAATATCCGCGAATTGTTGCCGGTGCTGGAAGGCGTGGCCAAATCCGGCCACCCCTTGATGATCCTCGCCGAGGACGTCGAGGGCGAGGCCCTGGCCACCCTGGTGGTGAACACCATCCGCGGCATCGTCAAGGTTTGTGCGGTGAAGGCGCCGGGCTTCGGCGACCGTCGCAAGGCCATGCTGCAGGACATTGCCATCCTTACCGGCGGCCAGGTGATCTCCGAAGAAGTGGGGCTCAGCCTGGAGAAGGCCACCATCAATGACCTCGGTCATGCCAAGAAGGTGACGGTGAGCAAGGAAAACACCACCATCGTCGACGGCGCCGGCAAGAAGGCCGACATCGAGGCCCGCATCAAGCAGATCAAGGCCCAGATCGAGGACGCTACCTCCGATTACGACAAGGAGAAGCTGCAAGAGCGCGTCGCCAAGCTGGCCGGCGGTGTGGCAGTCATCAAGGTGGGTGCCGCCACAGAGATGGAAATGAAGGAAAAGAAGGCCCGTGTCGAAGACGCCCTGCACGCCACTCGTGCGGCGGTGGAAGAGGGTATTGTCCCCGGCGGTGGTGTGGCCCTGGTCCGTGCCCTGCAGGCCATCAAGAACCTCAAGGGTGACAATCATGACCAGGACGTGGGTATCAACATCGCCCGTCGTTCCATGGAAGAACCGCTGCGTCAGATCGTTGCCAACGCCGGTGAAGAACCGTCCGTGGTGTTGAATAAGGTCGACGAAGGCAAGGGTAACTATGGTTACAACGCCTCTACCGGCGAGTACGGCGACATGGTGGAGATGGGTATCCTGGATCCCACCAAGGTAACCCGTTCCGCGCTGCAGAACGCCGCTTCGGTGGCTGGTCTGATGATCACCACCGAGTGTATGGTGGCGGAAGCGCCCAAGGAAGAGAAAGAACCTGCCATGCCCGGCGGCATGGACGGCATGGGCGGCATGGGCGGCATGATGTAAGCCCCCGTGATTTGTAGTCTGCCTTAAACGAAAAGGCCCTACCGAAGTGGTAGGGCCTTTTTTATTGTGTCACAGGCCGGGGAGATTACGGATTGATCCGCTAGCGCCTGAGATTTGCCTTGGGATCTTCGTCATCCACCAGGCTGAGGTCCAGTCCCGAGGTCAATTGGGAGGCGAGTTTATTCTGGGAGGCGGCCGCAGCCACATT
Source organism: uncultured Chromatiaceae bacterium (assembly GCA_964458405.1). GTDB lineage: Bacteria > Pseudomonadota > Gammaproteobacteria > DRLM01 > DRLM01 > JARRQJ01. The sequence continues at coordinate 14,785 of CAYWIQ010000014.1, read as the reverse complement.
CACCGCCTTGGGCGGTTCGTCCTTGGCGGCGGGCGCGGGGACTTCACCGCGTTCCTCTAGGCTGATACGCAGGCGCAGATTGTTTTGCGAGTCGGCATTACGCAGCGCCTCTTCCAGGGTGATCTGGCCGGACTTATAAAGTTTGTACAAGGCGCCATCGAAGGTCTGCATGCCGATGTTTTCCGACTTCTCCATGATCTCCTTGATCTTGTGTACTTCGCCCTTCAGGATCAGATCGCAGATCATGGGCGTGCCCAGCAAGACCTCAACAGCGACGGTGCGTTTACCGTCCACCGTGGGTATCAAACGTTGGGAAACGATGCCGCGGATGTTGAGCGACAGGTCCATGAGCAACTGACCGCGCTTTTCTTCCGGAAAGAAGTTGATGATGCGATCCAGGGCCTGGTTGGCGTTGTTGGCGTGTAGCGTTGATAGACACAAGTGCCCGGTTTCGGCGAAGGCGATGGCGTGTTCCATGGTTTCGCGGGCGCGAATCTCACCGATCAAGATTACGTCGGGCGCCTGACGCAAGGTGTTTTTCAACGCCTCGGTATAGCTAACGGTATCGATGCCCACTTCGCGCTGATTGATGATGGATTTCTTATGACGGTGGACGAATTCGATGGGGTCTTCGATGGTGATGATATGGCCGGAGCTATTGGTGTTGCGAAAATCGATCAACGAGGCCAACGACGTGGACTTACCGGAGCCGGTCCCGCCGACGAACAACACCAAGCCGCGTTTTTGCATCACCAATTTGGTGAGGATAGGTGGCAGGCCCAGTCCTTCCCACGCCGGGATCTCGGTCTTGATGGAGCGGATCACCATGCCGATATGGTTGCGCTGCATGAAGATGTTGACACGGAAGCGTCCAATGCCCGGTTCGGACACCGCCAGATTCATTTCGGGATTTTCTTGAAATGCACGGCGCTTGTCTTCGTCCATGAGCGTAAAGGCGATGTCGCGCAGACGTTCGGGGCTCATGGGCGTCGATTCTATCGGCTGCATGACGCCTTGAATACGGGCCATGGGGGGCGCACCCATGGTGAGATAAAGGTCGGAGGCGTCTTTTACCACCATGATCTTTAAATAATCACGGAATTCCATTGCAGCTCCTGGTGTGCGGGATTAGAACCTACAAAAGTATCGGCGGGCTCAGAGTCGGCTTGAGTGGTGGTAAGATGGCAATGAATTCGATGGTTTTTTTACGACCTCTTTCTTAACTTTTAATCTTTTAATCATGCGCTTAACTATACAGCTGCAAGGATTGCCACCGATCCAGCGTGAGCAGGTGGGTGTATTTTGGGAACAGTTTACGGCGGCCGCCCATGCCCATGAAATCGATTTTCCCGGTGACGAGGCGCTGATACAGTCCCTGCCCGGCGTGTGGGCCGCCAGTGCGTTTGTCGCCCAGACCTGTATCCAGATGCCGGCGCTGTTGATCGATTTGGGTGCCGGAGGCGATCTCGGCAAAGTCTATGAGCCCGGTGCCTATCGCCACCGGCTAGAAGGCGTCCTACAGGCGGTTGAGGACGAGGAGGCGTTGCTCAAGGTCTTACGCCTGTTTCGTCGCCGGGAAATGGTGCGTATCGCCTGGCGCGACCTGGCGGGTTGGGCCGATTTGGCGGAGACCTTGGCGGACCTGTCGGCGCTGGCCGCCGCCTGTGTGGACGGTGCTTTGCGGCGCCTGGGCGAGTGGCAGACAGTCGAGCACGGCGTTCCGTATGGCCAAGATAGCGGTCGTTGTCAGTCGCTGGTGGTGATCGCCATGGGTAAGCTGGGTGCCGGGGAACTCAATTTTTCCTCGGATATCGATCTTATCTGTGCGTACCCCGAAGAGGGTGAGACCCGGGGTGGTAAGCGCCCGATCAGCAACCAGGAATATTTTATCAAGCTGGCGCGGCGTTTAATCCACGTGTTGCAGACGCCCACTCCCGACGGTTTCGTGTTTCGTGTCGACATGCGGTTGCGCCCCTTCGGTGACAGCGGACCCTTGGTCATTAGTTTCGACGCCATGGAGGAGTACTACCAGACCCATGGCCGGGAATGGGAGCGTTACGCCTGGATCAAGGCCGCGGCGATTGCCGGTGATGGCAATGACGGCGCGCGCTTGATGGCGCTGCTGCGTCCCTTCGTCTATCGCCGCTATCTGGATTTCGGCGCCTATGAATCCCTGCGTGCCATGAAGGTCTTGATCGAGGCGGAGGTGCGCCGCAAGGGTATGGTGGATAACATAAAGTTGGGGGCGGGGGGGATTCGCGAGATCGAATTCATCGGCCAGGCCTTCCAGCTCATTCGCGGCGGCCGGGAAACGGAGTTACAAGTCCGTCCCATCCTGATAGTGCTGGAACGTCTGGTGGCGGCCGGCTACCTGCCCGATTACGCGGGCAGGGAACTCACAGCGGCCTATCGCTTTCTGCGCCGTGCCGAAAACCGGCTTCAGGAATATGCCGATCAGCAGACCCATCGTTTACCCAATGAGCCCCAGGGTCAACTACGATTGGCCATGGCCATGGGTTACGGCGACTGGCAGGGTTTTATCGGGGCCCTGGACCGTCACCGCCAACGGGTGCAAGGGCATTTTCAGCAGGTGTTCGCCGCCCCTCAAACGGAAACGCCGGCGACCAACGACGGACCGGATTTTGTCCAGTTATGGGCCGGCATTCTCAATCAGGAGCAGGGTCACGCCGTGTTGGCGGCGGCCGGCTATGAACGGGTGGAGGAAACCCTGGCGCGCATCGTGCGATTCCGGGATTCACCCACCTGCCGACAGCTCACCGCCCGGGGACGGGAACGTCTCGACCACCTCATGCCTTTGCTGCTGGGTGCGGTGGCCCATGCCCATGATTCCGCGACCACGCTGGGGCGTGTCTTGGATCTGGTGGAAAAGATCGCGCGGCGTACAACCTATCTCGCCTTACTGGCGGAAAGTCCCATGGCCTTGTCCCAGTTGGTGCGCTTGTGCGCGGCCAGTCCGTGGATCACCGGTCTGCTGACGCTCCATCCCTTGTTGTTGGATGAATTGCTGGATCCGCGCTCACTTTATGCGCCGCTGAACCGCAGCGCCTTGGAGGCGGAACTTGCCGCGGATCTGGCGCGGCTGGGCAGCGATGATTTGGAACAGCAGATGGAGGTGCTGCGGCATTTTCAGCAGACCAATACCCTGCGGGTGGCGGCGGCGGACGTGGTGGGCGCCTATCCTTTGATGGTGGTCAGCGACCACCTCACCGAGATCGCCGAGGTGGTATTAAAAGCGGTGTTGCGCCTCGCCTGTGAGCATTTGATCGAGCGGCACGGTCCGCCGGCATGTCTTATTGATGACGAGCAGGTGGAACCGGGATTCGCCATCATCGGCTATGGCAAGTTGGGGGGAATCGAACTGGGTTACGGCTCCGATCTCGATTTGGTATTCCTGCATGGTAGCGGAGGGGAGGCACTGGGTACCCAGGGTTCCAAACCTATCGACAACAATGTCTTTTTCGCGCGCTTGGGGCAACGCATTATCCACATGATGACCGCCCACACCCCGGCAGGGGTGCTATACGAGGTGGATATGCGCCTGCGTCCCAGTGGGAGTTCCGGCATGCTGGTAAGCAGCATGGCGGCCTTCGCCGAGTATCAGCGCCATGAGGCCTGGACTTGGGAACACCAGGCCCTGGTCCGCGCCCGGGTGGTGGCCGGGGACCCCGTGGTGGCGGAGCATTATGCCGCGATCCGCCGCGAGGTGCTGGGCAGGGAGCGGGACCGGGCACAGTTGCGACGCGAGGTGCGGGAAATGCGGGAACGCATGCGCACGGAGCTGGGCCAGCGCGACCCGGCCCGCTTCGATTTGAAGCAGGATGCCGGCGGTATCGCCGATATTGAATTTATGGTTCAATATGGTGTGCTGGCGTGGGCGAATACACACCCCGAGCTCCTTCGTTATACTGATAATATCCGCTTATTGGAGGGGCTGGCGCGGAGCGGTGTGATGACCACCCGGGACACCGAGTTGTTGAGCGATATCTATCGCGTCTACCGGGCCAAAGTGCATCAACTTACCTTGTTGAAGGAACCCATAGTAGTCGATGCGCAGGCGTTCGCCGAGCAACGGCGGGCGGTGGCGCGCCTATGGCGGGCGTTGATGGAAGGTGGTGAGTAACGATGTGTGGTGGCAACGACAATATAATGAGGAGAACAATACAATGACGATGGCTGACCGCGATGGCGTCATTTGGCTGGATGGGGCCTTGGTGCCCTGGCGTGACGCGAAGGTCCACGTACTGACCCATACGCTCCATTACGGTTTGGGCGTGTTCGAAGGCGTACGCGCCTATAATGCCGAACAGGGTACCGCCATCTTCCGTCTTCAGGAGCACACCGATCGCCTGTTCCGTTCCGCGCATATCCTGGCTATGCCCATGCCTTACGATAAAAACACCATCAACGAGGCGATCCGCACCGTGGTGCGCGACAATAATCTGGAATCCTGTTATATCCGTCCCATGTGTTTCTATGGTGCGGAAGGGATGGGGCTGCGCGCCGACAAATTACAGACCCACGTCATGGTGGCGGCCTGGTCGTGGGGGGCCTACATGGGCGAGGAGAACCTCAAGCGCGGCATCCGCGTGCGGACGTCCTCTTACACGCGCCATCACGTCAATATCATGATGTGCAAGGCCAAGGCCAACGCCAACTATCTCAATTCCATGCTGGCCCTCAACGAGGCGTTGGCCAGCGGTTGCGACGAGGCCATGTTGTTGGATGCGGAAGGTTATGTGGCGGAAGGCAGCGGTGAGAATATCTTCATCGTGCGCGACGGTAAGCTCTACACGCCCGAACTGACCTCGGCGTTGGACGGCATCACCCGCGCTACCCTCATCACTTTGGCGGGGGAGATCGGCGTGCCGGTGGTGGAGAAACGCATCACCCGCGACGAGGTGTACATCGCCGACGAGGCGTTCTTTACCGGTACCGCCGCCGAAGTGACGCCCATCCGCGAGGTGGACGGACGCAAGATCGGTGCCGGCAGCCGCGGTCCGATCACCGAGCGTTTGCAGACCATGTACTTCGACCAAGTACACGGGCGGCGCAAAGAGTATCCGGAATGGTTGAGCTATGTGAAGTGAGGGTGAGTAATCAATCGGGGATCAGGTCTTACCCCGTACGAGATCGAAACTGAAGGGGAAGGGAAGTGGACATGACACAGACGGCATCGAGTGGGCCCAATAACAAAGGCGGGTTGATTCCGCCTAACGCGGAAAATCGGTATGAGGTCACCCGTGCCGATCTGCCCTTGCATTGCCCCATGGACGGGATGAGTTTGTGGAATTCCCATCCACGGGTATACCTGCCCATCGAAAAGACCGGTCGGGCGAAGTGCCCCTATTGCGGCGCGGACTATATATTGAGCGATCACGGTGGTGTGTGAGCGAAACCGCGGCCAATGTGCGCGGCGCCTTCCGCGCGGTGGTGGTGTGGTGGTTTCGCAGTCATCTCTCGCAGTATGAAGATCAGACCCGCGGTCTGCTCAAGGCCTTGGAGGCGCGCTGTCCCCTAAAGGTTTACGCGGCGCCGGTAGTGGCCACGGGCCGGTTATGGCGCGCCATGGTGCTGCGCCATTATCCTGCCGCCGCCGACCTTCCCGATCCCGACATCCTGATCGGCGCCGGGCGCGAGACCCAGTGGCCGATGATCGCGGCGCGCTGGGCGCGGGGCGGGCGCATTATTACCCTGAGCAGCACTTCACGGGCGCGCTGGTGGTGCGATTTATGTATTGCCCCCGCCCGCGACGGTGTGCGGGCCTCGTCGCGGCTGATCGCTACCCGCGGCCTGCTCCCTCCGCCCAGCGCGCCGCGGGTCAAGATAGCGGGTACCGGTTTGATGGTGGTCGGTGGCCCGACGTTGTACTATCACTGGTCCGATGATCAACTGATGGCGCAGATTGCAGAGGTTCTGTCGCGGCATCCCGACTGCCGCTGGTACTTGGCAACCACCGCGCAGACACCGGCGGAGACCGAACAGCGTTTACGGGCGCTGGGCGGTCCCAACGTTTTCTGTATCCCTTATCACGAAGTCGATCCGCACTGGTTGGATAACCGTATCCAGGATGCGGAGCAGGTGTGGTTGAGCGAAGACAATCTCAATCTGATCTATCAGGCCTTGACCGCCGGTGCCGCCACCGGCGTTTTCACCATGCCGCGCCGCAAACCCAACCTGGAAGCGACGGCTTTGGAAGGGTTGGTGGTGTTTTTCCCCGCGTGGCGGGAGGGGCAAGCACTGCATGCGCCGCAACCGCCCTTCAATGAATCCGCGCGTTGCGCAATCGAGATCTATCAGCGTTGGTTGAGCAATGTGGCATAATTGCAGTGTGATTGCATTTGATGTTTATAGCAAAGGCCTAACGTGAATGCTTAGACGGGAGAAGGGCGAGGAGACTTGCCGTGGTAATTCGGCGAGGGGCGGATGAGGATTCTTCACACCCTATTTACGCGGGGATTTACGGGTACTGAAAGGCATGTAACCGACTTATGTAACTACCAGGCCAAGGAACACCAAGTTGCTTTGTTGGTCAGGTACGACTATGCGTATACCCGGGACGTGAATTTTCTAAACTGGGTATCGCCGGAGGTGAAGGTATTCAAGGCATCCAGGTATTTTCCTACACCCTGGATATGGTGGCACGTAACCAAGTGGAAGCCGGATCTCATTCATTCTCATCACAAGCGCGACGTCAAATACATAGGTCGCTGCGTCAAATCCATACCCAAGGCCGGTACGATGCATATGCGCTATCAAAGCGAATACCATCGTTGCAATGGCTTGATTTGTATCGCCGACTGGCAGCGCGACACCATTCCCAGTGAGTTTGATGGGCAAGTCATGCAAATATCCAACTGGTTGCCGCCGCGTGCCTGCGGGGTGGTACGGGGATCATCGCAAAATTTGCGCCGCGAGTTGGGCATATCGGATGATGCCTATATCGTCGGCAGCATGGGGCGTTTCGCGCCTGAAAAGGGATTCGCCGATTTGGCGGATGCCTTCGTCAAAGCCGACATGCCGAACAGTTATTTGGTGATAGTGGGTGAAGGTCTGGACCGCGAGGGTATGTTACGTAAACATGCCGGGCATCGTATAATTTTACCCGGTGCGACCAGTGATCCCTTTCTATATTACGATCTGTTCGACGTCTTTGTCTTGCCATCCAGATTTGAGCCCTTTGGCTTGGTGTTGTTGGAGGCCATGAGCGCGCAGTTGCCCATCATCTCGACGACCTTGGGGGGGCCGATGGAGATATTGCCTAAAGATGGCGTATTGTGGGTGGATGCGGGCGACGTCGATGCCATGGCCTCTGTTTTGGTCGAGGCCTATGGACTGGGTTGGCGCAAACCCGTCGCCTATGATTTGAGTAATTTTCGCATTGAGACACAGGTGGCCAAGATTTACGCCTTTTACCAGCAGGTATTGTCGATGCATCGTGTCCGTTCAGCAATCTAGCATGCGTATTCCAAGACGAGCACAGTTGATCCGCCAAGGTGGATTCGTCGTAGCTTGTCGCGAGTTCAGAGAGCATCTCTTTTGACCACGCAAACACCTCTCACTGTAGTGCAAGTGTTGCCCGCTCTGGAGATGGGGGGCGTGGAGCGCGGCACCTTAGAGGTGGCGCGACGCCTGGTGCAGGAGGGACATCGTTCCATTGTGATCTCCGCCGGTGGGCGTTTGGTTGAGCAACTGCAGGCCGAGGGAAGCGAGCATATTGCCTGGGACGTAGGGGCCAAGCGTCTTGCAACCTTGGGTTGGATTCCGAAGGTACGGCGTTTTCTCAGGGAGCGGCGTCCCGATGTATTGCATTTGCGTTCGCGCTTGCCGGCTTGGATTGCCTATCGTGCCTGGAGGGGCCTGCCGGCCGCGGAACGGCCGGCGCTGGTGACAACGGTGCACGGCTTCTATACGCCGGGTTGGTATAGTTCGGTGATGGTGCGCGGTGAACGGATCATCGCCATCTCCGAGTCGGTGCGCGCCTATGTGTTGCAGCACTATCCACGGGTGAAGGCGGCTTCTATCCGCGTTATTCATCGCGGCGTCGATCCCAGGGCCTATCCCTATGGTTACCAGCCGTCGGCCGAATGGTTGCAGGCCTGGCGTGCGCAGTATCCGCACATCCAGGGTAAGTACATCGTTACCTTGCCCGCGCGTCTCAGCCGTTGGAAGGGGCAGGAGGATTTTATCGCCATTATCGCCATGCTACGGGATAAGGGTATAGCGGTACATGGTCTATTGGTGGGTGGCACCCATCCGCGTAAGCGCCATTACGAGGTTGAGCTTCGGGAGAGGATCGCGGCGCGGGGCTTGGACGATACCGTGACACTGTTGGGTCATCGCGGCGATCTGCGCGAGATCTTGGCCATGTCCGACGTGGTGCTGTCGCTGTCACGGGACCCGGAGGCCTTCGGGCGGGTTAGCCTTGAGGCGCTTACGCTGGGCAAGCCGGTGGTGGCCTATGATCATGGCGGCGTGGGTGAGCAATTGGCGGCAATTTTGCCCGAGGGTCGGGTGCCGGTGGGTGACTGTGACCAGGTCGTGGAACGCTTGCTGGCATGGTATCGTAGCCCGCCACAAGTGCCGACCCAGCATGACTTCACCCTGGATAGAATGTTGAGCGCTACATTGGAAGTCTATCGGGACGCTGTGACGGCACGCAATTAATGGGGCTAATTGGGAAAGTGAGTTGGGTGTGACGGTGACTGGAAAGGGGCAGGCCCCACTGGCCATTGTTTTGCCGCACAGCGAGGCGTTCCAGCATACCGGTGCGGGCGCCATCAGTATCTGTGTGCGTGATGGTTTGGCGGTAAGCAGCTTGGCGGATCGCATTCGGGTGTTGGGTAAGGCCGTGGCCGAACCCTTCGATGCGGCGCGTTTTGTGCCGGTAAAGCCCGCTGCCTGGTGGCATGGCCGGCGCGGAGATCGTTATATCCAGGGTGTGATCCGGATATTACGCGAGACCCCGCCGGCGTATATTGAGATCCATAATCGTCCGGTTTACGTAGACGCCCTGCGTAAGGCCTTCCCCGATACGCCCATATTGCTATATCTGCATAATGATCCGCGGACCATACGCGGTATCCGCCAGGCGGCCGACCGCGGACGATGCCTGGAACAAGTGTCGGCGGTGGTGTGCGTCAGCCAATATATCCGCCGTTGCATGCTGGAGGGATTGGATGGGCATCCAGACGCAAACAAGGTGCGGGTGGTGTTAAACGGCGTTGATACCACCGCGCTTACGCCGCTGGAATCCAAGCGGCAAGAGGTCATCTTCGTGGGGCGCTTGTCACCGCAGAAGGGGAGTTTATTATTCGCCCGCGCCGCCTTGCTCATCAAAGATCGCCTTCCCGACTGGCGTTTTGTGTTGGTGGGTGCGCGTGTTTTCGGTAAGCCTACCTTGGGCAGTGATTATGAACAGCAGGTGGTAGAGGCCATGCAAGGGCTGGGTGCACAGGGTGAGATCACCGGTTATATTCCGCGACAACAGGCCATGGAGCGGTTATGCGGCGCGGCGATCGCGGTGGCGCCGGCCCAGTGGGATGATCCTTGCCCTCTTAGCGTCATAGAATCTCTGGCCGCTGGTTGCGCCTTGCTGGCCTGTCCACGTGGCGGTATCCCCGAGATTATGGCTGATGCTGGGATGTTGATTGAGAGTGACGAGCCGGCGGAGTGGGCGGAACGCCTGCTGTCCTTGGTGAACGCTGCTGAATTACAGCACCGCTATCAGCAGACGGCGCGCGAGCGCGCGGTGAGCGCCCTCGATATTAGTCACACCGTTGCCCAGCTCGATGCCTTGCGTCGGGAGCTAATGGGTGAAACTAATCTATGACGAATGCAGTGATGAAGAATTCCAAGTTATTGATGACGGCACGCGTGCTGCTGTTGTTGTTGCCGCTGTGCTTTCTGGGGGGGCGCGTGGCGGTGGATGCGGTGATGTCCATCATCGTTATTTTGTTCTTGTTCCGCAGCGGCTTTGAACGGGATTGGTCCTGGACCCGTTCCCTGTGGTTCAGGATTGGTCTCGCTCTATGGCTATGGATGCTCTTTATCAGTAATTTTGCCTTCGATGTGGGCATGTCATACAGCCAGGCGGGGCCTTGGATACGTTTCTTGATTTTCGCGGCGGCGTTGGAGGTTTGGGTGCTGGATGAAGTGTGGATGCGCCGCCTGCTGTGGGTGCTGACCGGGGTGGCCGTCTTCGTGGCCTGTGACGCCTGGATACAATATTTGACGGGCGCCGATCTGTTTGGGCACGCCCGGCCTTCGCCCACCCGTCTCAGCGGGCCCTTCAGCGGCTTGCGCGTGGGAGGCTTTATTGCGGATGTCATGTTCCCTGTGCTGTTGGGGGCCTTGGCTTGGCATAACTGGGAGCGTGCTTGGGCCAAGGTATTGTGGGGGTTGATGTTGGTGTTGTTGCTGACGGCGGTGTTCATCAGCGGTGAGCGCATGGTGTTGTTGCTTACCTTGGGAGGAATCGTCTTCGCGGCATTGATCCAAGGCGGCGCACTGCGGGTTTGGTTGTTGGGGGGCTTGTCCCTGGCCCTGGTGGGTATCATCGGCCTGATGGCGGTGGATAAAAGCATGTTTGTCCGTCACATTACGGAAACCGAAGCGACGGCCGAAGGATTTTATAATTCACCTTATGCCCAGATATGGCGCAGTGCTTTGCATCTGGCCGCCGAGCGCCCGTTGCTGGGGGTAGGCATGAAGAATTTTCGTATTGTCTGCGACGATCCGGTCATAGGCTTGCCTGAAAAATTGCCTATGCGTTGCGCAACGCATCCCCATAATCGCTATCTTGAGTTTTTGGTCGGATCCGGGGTGCCCGGGCTTGTCGGTTTCGTGTCGCTGGTGGCGGCGTGGGGCAGGCGTATGTGGCAAGGTTGGCGCGTGCAACCGCGTAATGTGTGGCTGATGGGTCCCATGACGGCTATCATCATGGTGTTTCTGTGGCCCTTTGGTCCTACGTCCAGCTTCTTCTCCAATTGGTTCGGAGTGCTTTTCTGGTTATCCCTTGGTTGGGCGTTGGCGGCGGTTCGTCTGCGAGAGTCCACTTTGCAGCCGCCATGAAGATCTGCCAGGTATTGAGTGGGCGTGGTCACGGCGGCTTAGAGCGCCACTTTGTGGATTTGTGTAACGGCTTGGCGGAACGCCATGAAGTCATCGCGATCGCCCATCCCGAATTCCGGGGCAGATTGAACGCCGCGGTCCGTTTCGAACCTTTGGATATGTCAGGTTGGCGTTATCATCCCGTAAGCTTGCTGCGACTCTATGGGATATTGCGTAGGCATCGTCCTGACGTCATTCATGCTCAGGCCAATAAGGCGGCGGCCATGGTGGGCATGTTGCGGTCATCGATCGCCGCAAAGTGGGTAGCGACGGTACACAATCTTAAGCGCGACACCAAGATGTTCAACGGTTACGATCGCGTGATCGCAGTCAGCAAGCAGGCGGCCACACAGCTCAATCACCCACGCGTTACCGTGATTTACAATGGCATCGAGTCGCCTCCCTTACCTGTCGCCGACGGTCGCCGGCAACTGGCCACGATTTTGGGGGTGGCATTACCGACCCCGACGGCCATTTCGGTGGGGCGTTTAGTGCCGGCCAAAGGTTTCGATCAACTGCTGCGGGCCTGGGTGGATGTGCCGGCCTCGCTGGTGATCGTGGGCGATGGACCGTTGCGCGCCGAGCTCACGACGCTTATCCAGGAACTGGGTTTGGTGGAACGGGTCTTCCTCGCCGGTTTTCGACGCGACGTACCCGCCCTGATGGCCGGCGCCGACCTGATGGTGATGGCCTCGCGTAACGAGGGTTTTCCTTATGTATTAGTGGAGGGTTTGCATGTGCGTCAGGTGATCGTGGCCACCCGGGTGCCCGGCGCCATGGATGTGCTGCCCGAGGAATTCCTGGTGGATTATGGCGAAGCCCGGCAAATGGCTGCTACCATCCGCCGGGTGTTGGACGATGTGAAGGCGGCGCGCTGCGCCTATGAGCCGGTATGGGAATTTGCGGCGCGGGAGCTGACCCTGATGAGTATGGTGGCGCATACCGAACAAGTTTATCGAGAGGCATTGGCTGTTTCATAAGCGAACGGCGCGACAAAACCGGCGAGGACGGGATCATGGAGAAACTCTCCGCATGCATTACCACCTTTAACAATGAACGCACCCTGGCCGCTTGCCTGGAGTCCGTGAAGTGGGTGGATGAGATCGTGGTGTTGGACTCCCACAGCAGCGATGCTACCTTGGAGATCGCCACCCGTTACGGCTGCCGCATTTTGCAGCATGCCTTCATGGGGTACGGTAAGCAAAAGCAGATGGCTATCGACGCCGCCGTCCATCGCTGGGTGTTGTTGCTCGACGCCGACGAGGCACTGTCGCCGCCGCTTCAGGATCAGGTACGGGCGGTGATGCGCGACGGCCCCCAGGCCGACGGTTATGAGTTGCCTCGTCAAGAACAGTTGTTTTGGCGGATGATCAGTCCCAGTACCCGTATGAATTATTTTTTGCGCCTGTTCGACAAGACCAAGGGGCGTATGAGCGAGATGCCGGTGCACGCCGCGCCCAAAGTGGAAGGGCGGATCCAACGCCTGCCCGGACGGTTCTATCATTTTGGCGAGACAGATGTGCACACCAAGGTGGATAAGATTAACGGCTATTCCACCGGGTTGGTGGCGGATAAGGTGGCCAAGGGCAAGGTGCCCAATCCCTGGATCATGGTGTTCTATCCGCCGCTGTTTTTCCTGCGCACCTTTGTCTTCAAACGCAACTTCCTCAATGGCTGGGCGGGCTTTATCACCTCGGTGGCGGGGGCGTTCTATGTCTTCCTCAAATACGCCAAGCTGTACGAATTCCATCAGCGCCGCCGTTACGGCGATAGCCTATTGCCGGAGGGGGCGCCGCCTTCACGAAGTGAAAAGCCGAAAACTTCACAGTAGAGGGTATCTGAAATTATTGACGATATTCCAGGCTTGGCGCAGGTCCGAATGACGAATTACATAGGAATTCGCCGGAAGCAAATTTTTTTTAAGTTATCGCATTATGCTGTTGTAAGGCGTCGAACATGGCTTCGGGACTGATCAATTCCACACAGCTGTGGTGTGAGCAATGCTTGCGGTAACAATTGATGCAGTAGATGTCCGATTGCAGGGTGACGACGTGATCGCCGATGGGGCGGGCGCGGCGTGGATCGGTGGCGCCGAAGTATACCGCCATGGGCACCGCCGCCGCCGCAGTGACGTGGGCGGTGCCGGTGTCGTTGGCGACGATGCAGGCGGCCCGTTCGCACAGCGGGATCAAATCCATGACCTCGGTCTGGCCACAGAGATTGATCGCCCACTCGCCGCACAGCTCTTGGATGCGTTGACACTCTTCCATCTCATCGCCGGCGCCTAAAATCACCACGTTATCGTAGCCCGCCTCGCGCAGATAGAGGGCAAGGGCGCTGTAGCGTAACGCCCCCCAGCGCTTCAAGTAGCCGGCGGCCTGGCAGCCGGGCAGGAATACGGCGAAGCGTTTGCCGTCGAGTTGATGGCCGCGTAGCAGCTCGGTGGCGCGGTCGCGATTACGCGCCGGAATGTGGAATACCGGCAGCGGCGTGACGACAGGGATGCCGCCGCTGGCGATATTGCCGCGCAGGCGGGCGATGGCGTGAGTGGCCTTAGGCATGGGCGGTGCACCCAGGTCGTAAGGGAAACGCAGTTGATTGCCCAGCATAAAGCGCACCCGCGCGCCGCTGAGCTTGAGCAGGGTGAGCAGGATGCGGGAGCGGTCGTTGGACTGAAAATCGATGATGAGATCATAATGGTTGCTGCGCACCTCGCGCAGCCAACGCACGGAATTGGCAAGGCCTTGACGGCGCAGCGGGATGGCGATGACCTTGGCGAAGCGCGGATCGCCTGCGAACAACTTGTCCCATGGCGGCAGGGTGTTGAGATGGATTTCGGCCTGGGGGAAGGCACGACACACGTCCTCCATGACTGCAGTGGTGACCGCAATGTCTCCCAAGGCGCTCCACTTCATGAGCAGGATTCGGCGGATATCATTGCGTGCCGGCAGATTTACCACCTGGGTTTCGGGTTGCATAGCGTCGTCATTCTCTCTATTCTGCCGCGAGCCTGCGGCTCGGCGACTCAAGCCGCGTGAGATTCTATAGGATGATGGTGATGAGCGCATCTTGCTGGATAGTGGTGGACGACAAAGTCGGGGTGACTAATCAATGTATCGGGCTGGCCGAGGCCTTGGGTTTCGAGTTTACCATCAAGCGCGTCTCCACCCGTACGCTGTGGCGTTATCTGCCTCTGCAGTTGTGGTTCGCGCCGTTTCGCTCCCTGGGGCCCGGCAGTGATGCCTTGGAGCCGCCGTGGCCCGATGTGCTGATTACCGGCGGGCGGCGGCCCGGTGGTCTGTCCATGGCCATCAAGCGCGCCAGCGGCGGCAAGACCTTCACCATTCAGTTGCAGGACCCTTACGTCAATCTCAGCAAATTCGATCTTGCCATCACGCCGCGCCATGACCATTGCCAGGGCGACAATGTGGTGGAGATGCTGGGCGCCCTGCATCACATCACCCCGCGGCGTCTGACGGAGCACGCAACACGGTTGGCGCCCAGCGTGGCCCATCTGCCGCGGCCGCTGGTGGCGGTGATGATAGGCGGCACCAATCGCTGTTATCAGCTGACCCCCGAGGTGGGGCGCGATATCGGCGAGCGCCTCGCCGCCCTGGCGCGCGACAGCGGTGCGGGTCTGATGGTGAGCACCTCG
>CAYWIQ010000013.1:0-16630 GCA_964458405.1 uncultured Chromatiaceae bacterium | reverse complement strand
CTGATTCAACCAACAACAAAACGGTTTGGTGAAAAATAATCATTAACACGATTTGAAGTCACCCAACCCCCACTCGAACATGCCCCCGCATTCTACGGTATGAAATTAAAATCCCCACGCCGCGATTTTCAGTGGCGTGGGGGACTCTACCGAGCGTTAGGTGAGATCGAAACGATCTGCGTTCATGACCTTGGTCCATGCTGCAATAAAGTCGGTGACAAACTTTTCCTTGTTGTCATCCTGGGCATAGACTTCGGCATAGGCGCGCAGGATCGAGTTGGAACCGAAGACGAGATCCACTCGCGTCGCCGTCCACTTCACCTTATCCGTCTTGCGGTCGCGGATTTCGTATAGGTTGTTACCGGCTGGCTTCCACGCGTAGTTCATATCCGTGAGGTTGACGAAGAAATCATTGGTCAACACGCCTTCGCGATCGGTAAACACGCCGTGCTTGGTGCCGCCGTGGTTGGCGCCGAGCACGCGCATGCCGCCGACCAGCACCGTCATCTCGGGGGCGGTCAGCCCCATCAGTTGGGTGCGGTCAAGCATCAACTCTTCGGCGCTGACGGCATAATCCTTCTTGAGCCAGTTACGGTAGCCATCGTGCAGGGGTTCCAGCACCTCGAAGGAAGCGGCATCGGTCATCTTGTCCGTGGCATCCCCGCGCCCGGGTGCGAAGGGTACCGTGACATCGAAGCCGGCGGCCTTGGCGGCCTGCTCGACACCGACGTTACCCGCCAGCACGATCACGTCCGCCAGACTGGCGCCGCTCGCGCCGGCGATATCGCCAAGCACGGCCAGCACCTTGGCAAGACGCCGGGGCTCGTTGCCTTCCCAGTCCTTTAGAGGCGCCAAGCGGATGCGCGCCCCGTTGGCGCCGCCGCGCATATCCGAACCACGGAAGGTCCTGGCGCTGTCCCAGGCGGTGGCGACCAGCTCGCCGACGGTGAGACCGCTGGCGGTAATTTGTTCCTTCACTGCCTGGACATCGTAGTCGGCGCGACCGGCGGGAACCGGATCTTGCCAGATCAGATCTTCTCGCGGCACATCGGGACCGATGTAACGCGCCTTGGGCCCCATGTCACGGTGCGTCAGTTTGAACCATGCCCGTGCAAAGACTTCGGAGAAATACTCGGGATCTTTGTAGAAGCGTTCGGAGATCTTCCGATACTCAGGGTCCATCTTCATGGCCATGTCGGCATCGGTCATGATCGGGTTGTGACGGATAGAGGGATCTTCCACATCAACCGGCTTGTCTTGTTCCTTGATGTTGATCGGCTCCCACTGCCAGGCGCCGGCAGGACTCTTCTTGAGCTCCCAGTCGTAATTGAGCAGCAGCTGAAAATAGCCGTTGTCCCACTGGGTGGGATGCGTCGTCCACGCACCTTCGATACCGCTGGTGACGGTATCGCGGCCAATGCCGCGTTTGGTTTTGTTGTTCCAGCCCAGACCCTGTTCTTCGACATCGGCGGCTTCGGGTTCCGGGCCGAGTAAGGCGGCATCGCCGTTGCCGTGGGTTTTACCGACGGTATGACCGCCGGCGGTGAGGGCAACGGTTTCCTCGTCATTCATGGCCATACGCTCAAAGGTCACGCGCACGTCATGGGCGGTCTTGAGTGGGTCCGGATTGCCGTCCACGCCTTCGGGGTTAACGTAAATGAGACCCATCATCACCGCGGCCAGCGGATTTTCCAGATCCCGCTCACCGGAATAGCGGCTGCCTTCGCTACCGGTGGGGGCCAGCCATTCCTTCTCCGAACCCCAGTAGGTGTCGATTTCCGGATGCCAGATATCCTCGCGGCCGAAACCGAAGCCGAAGGTCTTCAGCCCCATGGATTCATAAGCGATGGTGCCCGCATAGGCAATCAAGTCGGCCCAGCTGAGCTTGTTGCCGTATTTCTTCTTGATCGGCCACAGCAGACGGCGCGCCTTGTCCAGGTTGGCGTTATCCGGCCAGGAGTTGAGCGGTGCAAAGCGCTGATTCCCGGTACCGGCGCCACCGCGGCCATCCGCGATCCGATAAGATCCGGCCGCATGCCAGGACATGCGTATCATAAGACCGCCATAGTGTCCCCAGTCCGCCGGCCACCACGCCTGACTGTCGGTCATCAGTGCATGCAAATCTTTCTTGAGCGCGTCGAAGTCGAGTGTCTTGACCGCTTCCCGATAGTAAAAATCCTTGGCCATGGGATTGGTCTTAGTATCGTGTTGATGCAAAATATCGAGGTTCAAGGCCTTAGGCCACCACTCCATGGTCGACATGCCGCTCTCTGTGGCGCCGCCGTGCATCACCGGACACTTGCCGCCGGTCTTTGACTTATTTCCGTCCATTTTCAACCTCCTATCGTAGGGTTAATGAGCTTACACACCCAAGAAATGTCTCTTGCTAGAGGTTAAGTTATAGTACCCCCACGATCATTTAACAAATTGAATTTTTTAACCATATTGATAGTTTTTATTAATCGATGCTGACATAAAGGTTTATGGCGAGAAACCTCGTCATTGTCCCAGGCGCGCGATAACGAATCTGCATGCATTTATATTTGTTACTTGGAACATTACGAATTCTAGACTTTAAATGTAGGAAATAAGGAAGCGCCAAATTTATTACCGCGTATCTATCCGCTGTATTAGACTCACCGCCTATGCGAAATATCCGCCTAAGTGATCCACGCCTTTATCACCCGGAAAATTTTCAGCGCCTGCAAAGGATCCAGTAATGAACAAGAATCCAACCCCATCGAAGAAAACGCCGCGCATCCCTACCCCGGCCCATCCGCACCACCGACGCGAACCCCTGCCGTGGCACCGACCCAAGCCCAGTGAAGAGGACCCGGATGCACTACATCGCATCAAGGAGATCATGAATAGCCCCGGCTATCGTCAGGCCGACCAGGACATCGACTTTCTCAATCAGGATGAGACCCGTGGCGTCCGACTACAGATCGACTATGAGAAACCTGAGATGCTGCTCCGGCAACACGATATCCGCCACACCATCGTGGTATTCGGCAGCACCCGCATCGCCGAACCCGCGTCGGCACAACGCCAGGTGGCGACGCTGACCGCGCAACTGGAGGCCGACCCGCATAACACCGATCTGCAACGCCGCCTGGCCGTTGCCCAGCGTATCCTGGCCAAGAGCCACTATTATGAGGTGGCGCGCGATTTCGCGCGGCTGGTGAGCCAAGCCGGCGCCGAACTCGACGGCTCGCAAATGGTGGTGATGACCGGCGGCGGCCCCGGTATGATGGAGGCCGCCAACCGCGGCGCCTATGATGTGGGCGCAAAAACCATAGGCTTGAACATCAACCTGCCACACGAACAATATCCCAACCCCTATATCACACCCGAACTCTGTTTCCGCTTCCATTATTTCGCACTGCGTAAGCTGCACTTTTTACTGCGCACCCGGGCATTGGTCGCCTTTCCCGGCGGCTACGGTACCTTCGATGAATTGTTCGAAACCCTCACCCTGATCCAGACCCGCAAGATCAAACCGGTGCCTATCGTACTGGTGGGCGAACAATACTGGCGGCAGGCCTTTAATGTGGATTTTCTGGCCGACGAGGGGGTGATCGACGCGGAAGACCGTGACCTGTTCTGGTTTGCCGAAACTGCCGAGGAGATCTGGGACGGTATCCTGCACTGGCATGAAACCAATGGCGAACCCTTACTATCAAAACCTTGATTCGGATCGTCCCGGCCCGATAGGGCATAATTAAAAACACAGCTCGGAGGTAACAATGAGAATTTCATTTCATGGCGCGGATCGCGGCGTTACCGGCTCATGCCATATGATCGAATGCGCCGGTCGCCGTATCCTCATCGATTGTGGAATGTATCAGGGGGGACGCGAACTCAAAGAAGAGAACGCCGAAGACTTCGGCTTCGACCCCGCCGCCATCGATTATCTGCTCCTCACCCATGCCCATTTGGATCACTGCGGACGGATTCCCCTGTTGGTCAAGCGCGGTTTCCGCGGCGAGATCATCACCACCGCCGCCTCACGTGAACTGGCACGGCTGGTGATGCTGGATTCCGCCCATCTGCATGAAGAAGAGGCGCGCCATCATGCCCGCCGGGCGGCGCGGCACAACCACCACGCGGAACCGCCCTTGTATACGGTGCTCGATGCCATGAACAGTTTCGAGTACTTCGGGCGTACGGCCCACTACGGCAAATCCCTGGAACTCAGCGCCGGGATCAACGCCACCTTCCATGACGCCGGCCACATCCTCGGCTCGGCCTGCATTCTGCTCGAACTGAATGACAACGGCGAACGGCGTAGCGTGTTATTTTCCGGCGACCTCGGCAATGCCGGCCGTCCCTTGCTGCGCAATCCGGCCACACCGTCCAAACCCGACGTGGTGGTCATGGAAACCACTTACGGCAACCGCCTGCATAAACAGATGCAGCCTTCCGTCGAGGAAATGTACGCGGCGGTTACGGATACCTTCCAGCGCGGCGGCAACGTGATCATCCCCACCTTCGCCTTGGAGCGCGCCCAGGATATCCTCTACTATCTGCATGAAGGCGTGGAACAGGGGCGATTGCCCCGCTCGACCCAGGTGTTTCTGGACTCACCGATGGCGATCTCGGCGACGGAGATATTCGAACACCATCCCGAATGCTACGAGCCGCACATCGCCGAGTTGTTCCGTGAAGGCAAAGACCCCTTCCAGCTACCCGGACTCCATTTCACCCGCGAGACCAGCGAGTCCATGGCCCTCAACCGCATCGGCGGCGGCGCCATCATCATGGCGGGTTCGGGGATGTGCACCGGTGGCAGGGTTCGCCACCACCTCAAACATCATCTGTGGCGCAAAGATTCCAGCGTGGTGTTTGTCGGCTACGCGGCGCGGGGCACCTTGGCGCGCCATATCGTGGACGGTGCGCAAGAGGTCCGTATCTTCGGCGACGAGATCCGTGTCCGCGCCCACATTCACACCATCAACGGCTTCTCCGCCCACGCCGACCAAAATGAACTGCTGGCCTGGCATCAGCAAATCGGCACCCCGGAGCGCACCTTCCTGGTTCACGGCGACGAAGATGCGATGCAACATTTCGCAACGCTCCTGAAAGACACGCAGGTAGAGATGCCCAAGCTGGGACAGAATTTCGACCTCTAAGCGCATCCATGCATTGGATATTGGCCGGACGCCTTTCTCGACGTGAAGGGCAGAATCCTCGGGGGACCATGGAGACAATGGTTGGCTATCGCGACGGGAGCTTGAGGCATGACTGAAAACAGGCGGGACGGTTTCGTCGAGAGAAGAAAGGGGCATGATCGGCTGCTGCGAATAATGAGCTGGTCAGGAATAGTCGGTTGGGCGATCATGCTGGCGGTCATGGTGATGGTCGATCGCGCCAAACCGGACGACCCTGACTTCATTCCCAATAAACGCATCTTCGAGCAGGCCGGCGTTCCCTATGACATTCGAACGACCTGGGATCAGCATCTGGTGACATACATCTTTTATCTGCTAATCGCCGGCCTCGTCCTGGGTATCACCGGTCTAGTGGTCAATTCCCGGCGCCATCGACGCAACGACGACCATTACCGGATTCACCTAGTACTGTTGACCGGCATCTCAGCCGTCGGCATCCTTTATCACCTCATCTTCTGAGAGCCCCGGGCATCCGCAAGGTAAGCTGCGCGCCTTGACCCGCTTAAATACGCTAGGTATTAATATCAACGACGCTGCAAAACGCCTAATCTTGGTATATCGAGTATATTAGTCACGACATCCGCCCCACGAAAGGAATTGCCGTTTTGAAACCCATTCGCACACTGTCGCCCATCGTTGCCGCCCTGGCCTGCCTGTCGACGCCGGTCTTGGCGGACGAACCGAACATTGAGGGCACATATTTGCTGGAGAGCCGCGACTTACCCGATGGCAGCGTGGAAACACCGCCGGTCATTGTCGGCATGATCACCTACACCAAGCACTATCGCAACGTCAATGTGAGCTGGATAAGCCCGGACGGCAAACACCAGTCGATTTCCTACATTGCGAAGTACAGCCTCACACCCACCGTCTACCAGGAGACGCCGGTCTACTGGATGAGCAATAACTTCAATGGCCGCGGCGTCAGTTATAAAATACCCGCCTTCAAGGGCGGTAAAAACGCGGTAACAATAAAGGATGACACGATCTCATTTCCGCTCGCCGGCGTGTCACCGGTGGTTGAATTCACAACCGATGGCATGACCTCCACGGCGAGGACCAATCAAGGCAAACTGATTTTTGTGGATCACTGGAAGAAGGTAAAGTGAGTCGTGGCGACTATGCCGTAAGGAGCGCTGGTCCGGAGGTCGCCAACAGCGACGATTGAGGCCTTCATTGGCGGCCGGCACACCCTAACCGTCTGAATCCCAAACCAGAATATTGACCGAAGCCGCGCGGGCCCACCGAACCGGCGATTCTGAACTGTAGCGTTAATATTTACCCTCACCTACCCCGCACAGCGCACCCGCTCCATGAGAACATGACCTGCTCTCGATCCTGATTCAAGCCGAACGACGAATTACAGCTTTCCCTGATTAATCCGATATATAGATGGCTAGCGATTGTCAAACAGGCTTCACACATTACCGGAAGCACACGGTTTGCCATTGCACATTTTACGTGAACAGCGATTCGCCACAAAGCGCACATATCAATTGCGGAAAAATATATGCCACATGTTTAGACACACATTCACTCAATGCCACTTTTTATCCTCGAATATGTCGAAGCACTCAAGTGACTATCTTAAAGCCCTACTAAGCAGCCACGATTGAGATATTTTCCATGTATGATTCGTATTACAAGCTGAATAGCCGGCCGTTTCAACTAAGCCCCGATCCCCGCTTTTTCTATGGCAGCACCAACCACAAGCGTGCCATGTCCTATTTACGTTACGGCTTGTCGCAGGGCGAGGGTTTTATTGTCATAACCGGGGAGATCGGCACCGGCAAGACCATGCTGGTAAAGACATTGATTGAAGATCTCGCCAAGGAAGATGTGATTGTAGCGCAATTGGTAACGACCCAACTCCAAGAGGATGACACCTTACGCATGGTGGCCGCGAGTTTCGGTTTACCCTATGACGGTCTGGGCAAGGCAACGATTCTCAATAATCTGGAATCATTTATGATGTCGCGCACCCGTGAGGGAAAGCGGCTGCTACTTTTAATTGACGAGGCGCAAAATCTCCCCCAACGTTCCCTCGAGGAGTTGCGCCTGTTATCCAATTACCAACTAGGAAAAAGAGTACTGTTGCAGAGCTTCCTACTCGGGCAACCCGAGTTTCGCAATACCTTGCAAGCCAAAGGTCTTGAGCAGTTGCGCCAGCGCGTCAAGGCCGCCTACCATCTGGCGCCCCTTAATGCGGAACAGACCAGAAATTATATTGAGCATCGCCTACACGCTGCCGGATGGCGCGATGATCCAAAATTCTCCGATGACGCATTTACGGAAATATATAAGTGCACGGGAGGTGTTCCACGTCGCATAAATACATTTTGTGATCGCCTGTTACTGTTCGGGATGCTCGAGGAAATTCACACATTCGACTCAGATCAGATCAAAACTGTAATGCATGAACTATTAAATGAGATACCAGCAAGCAATGTAGCCGCTATAAATCACGAGCGAAGGAATAATGACAGGAGAAAATCAACTGCTGATTCCGGCGCCAATAATCGCTCGCAGGCCTCCCTCCACCAATTCAACTCAAACCCAAAGCAGCCTACGGATGACCCTTTAGCTGCCCGCGTTGAGGCGTTGGAAAATCGGTTGTTACAACTGGAAAGAGCCATCCTTACATGGCTTAATGCTTCGGCGCAATCGCGCTAACAGCCGCTCAGTGCAATCGGTCGCCGACAAGCGCCAACGCCGTGAAGCATGTTCGCAGCATCTTTCACCCCTTAACTCAATAACCTCATGAACTACTCAGATATAGTATAAAAAACCGGGGAATTGTGCCGAAATACTGTATATGGACGGTTAGCGTGGGCATATGACCCGCTCACTAGACCAGGACGATTTGAAGGAAATAAGTATATGAAGGCGCAATCAAAATATCCGGGATGGTTACGCCTCTCGCTTACCAGGGATGCTGTATATAAGCCGTTAATGCAGGCCGCTGAGTCATGAACGACAATAATCTTGCTTTAGTCATCGACGACTCCGTTTCCATGCGCCAGCATGTGACATCGATCCTGCGCGAAAACGACGATGTCGGGGAGATCTTGGAGGCCAACAATCCTGATGATGCGCTACGTTTGTTGATGGAACACGAGGGAAAGCTGCAGTTTATTGTCAGCGACTGGAACGTGCAAGGCATGCCGCTCACAGTTTTCCTCCAGGTCATACAATGCCAACCGCGGCTGGCGGGCGCTCCCTTAGTGTTACTCATTGAAGAGGACAAGCATGACGCCAAGGACTTGGCCAAAGAGATGGGCGCGACGGCGATAGTCACCACCCCGCTTGATCCGGAACGATTGCTGGTACTGTCCATGGCGGTCACAGGAACGGTGGATCGACGCCGATCCAAACGCATTAGATCGCCTATCACCTGCCAAATGGAACTTGGCATCGCGAAGGCAAAAAAGGCCTACAGTAGTGGCGTCATCAATATTTCAGACAGCGGCATATTGCTGAGAACGCCTATCCCGACTCGCGGATCCGGCTATATCTATGACATCGCAACCCTGACGCTGCAGCCGGAACGAGGTGAAGCCATCACTGTTTCGGCAAGGATATTGCGGATAGAGGCGGACTCTGAAGACCGCAAGTCCGAGCAAAGTGTTCTTATGGCGATGGAATACATTACGATGGATAGCCGAGCACGGAAATCATTGCGGCAATATCTACGGATGTATGATCCCGACCCGACAAGCTGATAAAACCTGTATACTATCAATTCGCGCCTTGGCGAACCTGCCAATATCTTTGCTGTAAAATAAGCGTCCAGTGCGGTATAAGGTATGCCTGATACCGCATACGATATTCCTCCGAATCACGTATTCTTTCCACCGGGAGAGCGCCATGGCAGTAGAATTGTTACGCGGCCACGTAAAAGACATTACCACCCCGGACAAACACGGCGCCGTAGCCTGCCGCCTTGGAGAATATAACATCCAAGTCAATGGCGACTTGGCCGGCGGCATCGCAAAAGGCGATGACGTACTCCTGGCCTGCGAACAGCGCAATAACGGCTATCACGCCCTAGTGGTAAAAAACCTCCACAAGGGCAAAACGAGGCAGATTGACCCAACCAATAAAATCCTGCTCTTGGCGGCCAGCGCCTTCGTTTGCTTACTGGGTTTCGTGCTGTATTCTCAGGCGGAGATGAGCAGCATTGTTGTTCGCTCTAGCGATGCGATAGTCGGCTTCATAGGCCTGATCGGTATCGCGATCACCTTGCGGCGCCTGTTTATCATCAATAGGGCAAGCATCTGGATCCGGCGCGCCGAAGTCTAATTCTCACTTAAATGGCCTACATTTCATGGCCGGGTTTCAAACCGGAGCCCTACCCATTCGGCTAAATGCTTGGTCATCAAAAACTACGAAGCCCTTTCCAGCCTGAGTCCCGGAGATGTATCATGATACTGACTTCAGACATCCAAGACTTATGAACCGATTCTGAACCATCTGACGCAATACGGTTCGACGATATTCGTGGATGCCGGGCAACAGAGTGTCAGCTATGAGTACGGATTTTAAGTTAAATTTTACCGGCGACTACATCGACATACAGCTTCCCGCCAACTATGAGGTAACGCCGGAAAGCCGGCAAGTATTCTGGACGGCGATCGGCGAAGCACATAAGAAATATAATTGTTGTTGTGTGCTGGCGGCTTCTCCTACCCCGCCTCTCCGCGACATGAAACAATCCGACTCATTGCGATCCGCGCTTCAGGCGGCGAAGACTTCCAGTGAATTGCGGGTGGCCTTCGTCTTCCCCGATTATCAGACGGATGCCACCACCGAATTCTTCGTCAATACCGCCCATAAAATGGGCGTCAGAATCGAATTCTTCACGGAGAGGAATGCCGCCTTGCAATGGCTAGGCGTCGCTAAACCATAATACCCAGTCACTCGAAACCTCTGACTCAACCACTGTGGTAGTTCACAACTTCGGTATACGGATACGGCTGATCATCAACGAACCGGACAGGGCGTACAGCAACACCAGCGGATGAAACTGCCACGGACCGAGGTGGATCATATCAAGCCACAACTGGTCGCCGATACGCCCTTGAACAGCGGCAACGCTGATGACAATGACCAACAGCAAGGAAGTTGGAATAGGCGTCCCTTCGAAGTACTGCACCTTGTCGCCCCCGCCGGACAAGGTTTCGGCGGTGATGTTGTAGCGGGCGAGACGGCTGACGCCGCAGGCGACGAAGTAGCCCAGCACGATGCGATCCCACAACCCATCCATGCCCGCCGCATAGGCGATGGCCGCCGGCGCCACACCAAAGGAGATGACGTCGGCGAGGGAATCCAATTCACGCCCCATGGCGGAAGACTTCTGGCGCCAGCGAGCGATGCGGCCATCGAGTATGTCAAATACCATTGCCAACGGGATCAACCCACAAGCAATCAATAAGTGCATGACGTTATCCAACTGTAGGTAGGTCATGGTCGCGAACAAAGCACCGACACCACACACCGCGTTGCCCAATGTAAACCAATCCGCCAGATGAAAATCACGGATCATCTGGAAGCGTTTTGTCCTACTCATGTCTGGATCCCCCGCGCACTACTCTTTTCACCCAATGCCGCCGCGCGGCCTTACAGCCGGGCAAGGTCCATCTACACATCGTTTAAAGCCTAACTTCAAGGACGCATCAAATAGCATTTATTTCTCCGTCAATACTCGATCGTCATATCTGGTTACAACCAGGCAGCTCACAATAGAGCGTCGTCAAATAGTGACAGAATAATTATCATCAAGAAAGCTTGGAGAAAACGGCGCACATATTAAATCATCGAAGCATTTTCCCATCGATGCCCGCACTAACCCGGCAAAAGCGTCCAAGCCCTCTCAGATTTATGTACTCTTCAAACATGCGGCACTTGACCTCTTCGCCCCATTGATACGTATACTGAATACGACACCGGATTCCGGTATTGACCTTAATGTAGCCTGAGAATCTATTTTTGTCAGCGCGCATAATCCACCACGATGTCGATGGCGACGTCATTCATTTCATTTCTACGACTGGATAACATCATGAACAGGATAAATCGAATTTTGACAGTAGTTGCCGCCGCTGCGGTTCTAAGCTTGGCGGCCTGTGGAAAGCAAGGCCCCGCGGAGAAGGCCGGTGAACAAGTTAACAAGGCCGCCGAGCAAGCGGGCGAGGCCATGTCCAATGCCAAAGACAAGATGGAAGACACCATGGAAGACATGAGGGATAAAGCCGGCGACGCCATGGATGACATGAAGGACAAGGCGGGTGAAGCGATGGACAAGATGAAGGATAAGGACTGACACGTTACAAATGCAGTCCACATTCCTTTTTGGGCGTATCCATCCACCGGCCTTCGCGATCCTCGCCCGGCGAGGTGCAATGAGAACAACCTATAGATGAATAACCTTTAGCCACCAAGGGATGGAACGGCAACTGATGCTCACGGATGTAAGCATCACGTTCTTCCTTGGTGACGTCCACCATCGGATAGAATTTGATGATCCCGCCCCGCTCTTCGAAGATATCTAAACCGGCTCGATGGTCGGTCTGCCAACGCATCAGGCTGGAGACCCAAACTTGGTAATCCTTCTTGGCCTCATCAAGAGGCTCCACCTTGTTGACGGAGCAACAGAAGTTGGGATCCGATTTGTAGGTCTGGTCCTGAGCGGTGAAATCGTGCTTCCAATCCTCGGGACGCACATCCTTGACGCTCAGACCGTAGAGCTCGATGAGGTAATCCTTGTACTGCAAGGTCTCGGGAAAGTGAAAGCCGGTATCAATAAAAAATATAGTCTGCTGAGGTCGGATGCGGGAGATGATGTGCAGAAAATAGGCAGAGGTCGCCGCAAAAGACGACGTCACCATCACCCCGTTGGGATCGAAGTCGCGATACAAACGGTCGATGCGCTGCGCAAAACTCAAGGGGTGATATTGTTCATTCAACACCGCGATGTCCACAGCCAATGCAGCGGCGCTGGCATCGTTCTCCGCAAAATCAGACATGATGAAACTCTCAACTACTCGTCTATCAAGTGCAATGGCGCGGCACCCTCTCCCCTCATAAGAGAGGCGCCTTCGTGCCTTCTTAAAGAAGCATTCTAATCCATCCGCATGGCAAATAAGTCATATTTACCCTGCGCCGACGCATATAAGTTTTTTGGGATATTGGCCAAAACAGGCCCACGCAAATATATCTTAATGATTAACCGAGCTTTTCGCTTTCAGGGACACTATCCCATCACTCGATCAGACGCGACGTTCTACCCGGCGGCGGTCGTTGAGCAGTTCATAGCGCTGGTCGAGCAAGGCGGCGCAAACAGCCGCGGCCCGCCCCGGCACTCGGCGTTTGCGTTCACTATCGTCGGTGAAAGGCACCGCGGCTGCGGACTTGGCATGATAACGCGCCTGCTCCGCCATCGCCGCGCGATCATCCGCGCTGAGAGCGATTCCAAACAGCGGCGCCACCACCTCCGCCACCGCATCCGGCAAATCATTGTAATCGATGACGGCGGGATCGGCGGCTGCGGCAGCGTCGAACATGGCCGCGAGTAAATGCGCTGCGAATTCAAAACCGTCCATGCGCTTCACCGCTTCCAATTCGAGTCCGAAGAACTGCGCGGCCTTGGCCGGGTGGTTGCGCAGCGCCAACCACCCCGGCGGCTCGGTGAACATAGACGCCAACACCTCCAGCGGCCGTCGTTGCAGCCACAGCAGCGGCGTACCGGGAAAGGCTGCGTGCAACAAATCAGCTTTGCGGATGTTCCAGCTGGACAGCTTTAGCACGAAGTGGCGCTCATCGCCGAAGCGTACCCGGCCCAGCGCCCGTATCAATGACCGCAAAGCCCGTACTTGTTCGGCCTCGTCGATACGACCCGGGTCCGCTTCGAGTAGGTTATTGACCGGCAACGCTTCCCTTACCGCCACAACGCCCGGCGCCAAACCGAGAAGACGGCTCACCAGGGTCGAACCGCAACGACCGATATGAAAGATGAAGCCGCATGGTTCAAGCGATGACGCTTGGTTGAGTTCATGCAGTACCGCCAGCGGCGTACGCACCACCGAACGATTGCTATCATTATTCCTAACCCGCGCCACGCTCTGATCGAAAAAGGGATCAGAGAAGCGCTCGCCACGCATGTCATACCAATCGACTGTTGATTCAGAACCGCTGAGGTTGATGGCGATCGGCGTCCAGTGGGTGAGATCAGGCTGCATTATCATACCTATCGCCCAACGATGCTTGGTGACGCGCATCTCTGGACATCATAATTCTCGCGTAGTGCTTATAGATTTTCATATCAAGGGATGCAATTAGCTAATGCGCAACAACACCCGCCGGCGATTTCCGCACAAGCAGCAGGAGCGGATCTTAAACTTTACCACAGCAGTATTATTGACTGAGGCGTCGATTCGCTAGTCTTTGCTCGAACTGTGCTGTTTGCCCAACGGAAACGTCGCATTGGAATGAAGCATTCGGCTGGTTTCGACAGGCCGACTTGCGATGATTAAAGGCGCTGATCACCTTGTCATAATCACAGTCCTTCTGCAATTTATCGAGCAACCCGACCAAGCTGCTACGCATAGCCTGTTTGAGTTCGGGACGACTGGCGAATCCCGGCGGCAAAGCGCTTCTGAATTCCTCCATATTCATGCATGACATGAACACCTCAGCGGCCAAGTCAACCCAAGTATACACCGTGACGCCGATGGTCACATGAGCGGAAAAACTCTCGGAAGTCACCGCCGAGTGAACGAAACCCCGCGGCAAATACAACAAGTCACCCGCCTCCATCATGGGCTCAAGCACAGGCGGTGGTGGTACGTAGTTTTGGGCAAACGGTTGGCCGCCAAACGGCTGGCTTACCAAAGGCAATGCCAGCGGTGGCTCATGTACGCTCCAACGCTTTCTGCCGGCTATCTGCAACACGAAAACTTCATGCGGATCGTAATGCGGGGCAAATCCCTGGGAGTTACCCGCAGTCATGTAGCCATTGGCGCGTACGGCATGATTGAAATAGTGTTCTAACGCCTGGCATAACTGGCCCAAGGGCGCCCAGTTCTGATCCAAGGCCAATAGCGAAACGGTGTTGCCGGCGCGGTATTCGGAAAAGATCTTGGCGACATCCGGTATCCCGCTAATTACATCGGTACCGTGCTTGACGTTGGTGGTGTAGACCTCAGGGCGAAAAAAAGCGTTGGTCCCTTTGGGAACGAGCTTTATGGAGGGATATCTGAGATTCCCGCTGGAGATGAGATTCTCCAGATCCAGCTGGGTTAACAGATCCTTATAATACCCGTGGTCACCGCGCTTTATATGAAGCGGCTTTTTCTCCCAATACTCAGAAAAAAATGTATCGGGATCAATGGGTTGGAGGAGCCCGCTGATATCGAAATTTTCTGTTTTCATCCCATCTCCCGAAAATTGTGGGATGCCTCTCTCCCAACAGGCATCGGAGACGCGGGCAATATGACTCCCTATTACCCAATAACCCTAGGAGTATAGGCAGAATTTCCCTGAACACCCGCTGAATGATCCGTCCCGGTAAGGAAAGACCGGATACCGCCTTAACCGATTGTGGCCTGCCGACGCCACAAATATGATGGATATCAAACCAATACGTCCGGATAAGCAATCCGTCGCCTTTATGGGGAGAGCGTTTAACTGTATAATTTTTCAGCCAAACAACGGCAGCGGCCGACATTTATGATGTTCAAGCGTCTCTTTATGATTGGGGTCTTTGTTGTGCTGACGGGGTGTTCCAGCATTCCGAAGGATGCCTTCGTGCTGACACCGTCGAATACGGGTGAAAAGCGGCTGGAAAGCCGCGTCTTCACCACCCGAGACGAGAAGGCCCTGCTCAAGGACGGTGCCGTGATTCTGGAGAACATGGGTTACACCATCGATTTGATGCAGCCCGACATCGGCCTGGTGACCGCGACCCGCCACGAGGAACAGAGCGGCACCGCCAGCATGATCATGACCATTCTCAGTGCCGGCTTGGCCTCGTCGAACGATGAATTGGTCTATAAGGCCACCTTCACCAGCCGTCCGTCGCCCGATAACCGGAGTGCCTATATTACCCGCCTCACGCTACAAAATATGGTCATGAATTCAGACGGCGAAGCCACCAGCATCGAAACGATCAAGGACAAAGACCTGTTCAAGCTGTTCTATGAACGGCTGGAGGCATCCACATTTGTAGAGTCAGACCCGCTATGACGGCTACGCGCTTCATCATTGCCATTGTGCTGGCGGCAACCCTCGGCGGCTGCGCGCAGCAAATCGATATGGCCAAGGTAAAGCAGCACCAACTCGAAGTGCAAAAAATGCAGACCTTGGTATTCGACACTAATAATAAGAATGCCATCATCAGGGGCGTAATCGCCGCGTTGCAGGAATTGGATTTCCTCATTAGCAATGCGGACACCGAGCATGGGATGATTACCGCGAAAAAGTTTGGGACCTATCCCATCGACATGACGGTGACGATCCAGACAGTCTCAAGCACCCGGATTTTGGTGCATGCGATCGCACAGAACAATCTAAATACCTTGGAGGAACCGGCCTTGTATGATCGGTTCTTCACTACCCTGAAGAGCTACATTCCCGAGAATTTACGCGCCACGCAGTGAGCGTCGTGCCCGCAGCGGTCGTTACCGTAACGATGTCCGGTCAGCATGACGCAGCTTTCGATCCGGCGCGATGTGAATCTCCACGCGGCGATTGCGCGTGCGGCCGGCCGCGTTGTCGTTGCCGGCCACGGGCCTGGCGAATCCCATCCCAATAATATCGATACGCTCCTGGCGGATGCCGGCAGCGGTTAGGATATCCGCGACCGCCCGGGCACGGCGCTCCGAAAGATGAATATCGAAATTGGCATAACCGCGGTTATCGGTATTACCAACGACGGTGATGCGGGTTTGATCATAGCGGCGCAAGATCATCGCAATCTTGCCCAGCAAGGTAAGGGCTCGCGGCTGCAGTTGATCATTGATTGCTTTAAAGAGGACCTCTTCCGGCAAGGTCACGATGATACCGTCGCCTATGCGCGCAGTGTCGGCCAGCGGTTGCAACGCCCGCGCCTGGCGGTTCATGTAGTCGGTAATAACGGCACCGGGGACGATAGTATCCTTGCCGCCGATCACGGACCTGCGTGACAAACTGCCCGCTGCGGCCGCCTCACTATCGGCCGTCCCACCATGGCCGTCATGCACCGCGGCGCAGGCCGCCAGCAATCCACAACACAAGGCGTTGATGAACAGCGTCAGGGATGTACGTGAGGCAATGACCATGAGGGCCTTAACTTACCCGGAGATCGCCACCCTGACAACAATACCGCCTATAGTGCTGCGAACGATCCCACCCTGGAGAAGTACGGGTGGCGAAGGCCACCCGCGCCAGATAACGGATTACAGGTCGCCGGCGTGACTCGCCAA
>CAYWIQ010000012.1:0-16757 GCA_964458405.1 uncultured Chromatiaceae bacterium | reverse complement strand
GCCGAGCAGAATCAGCACGCCCATAACCACGAAGATGCTCCCGGCCGCATAGCGGATCACCTGAGGGGTCAGGTATGCCGCGCAGGCCTGCCCCACGCCCACTCCCAGTGCTGAGACTACAGTCAAGGCCAGAGCGGCACCCAGCAGCACCACACCGCCGATAATGAATAACAGCACCTGATTTTCATAGGAACGGTTGAGAGCCGCGCCGGCGGAGTGGCCGCTGAGCATGACGCTGCGTACCGCGATAAATGTCGCCACGGCATAGGCACCCAGACCCGCCCACAACCAGGGCAGTTCCGTAGCATTTCTGACAATGTCACTCATATCGCATTACTCCTAGGAGAGACGGGCTGCACCCCCCCTTCACCGCGCGGCATACGGGTCATCCCCGCAATACTCGCACCGAACTTGCGCCAGAAGTGGGAGAATAGCCCCAGTACCCCGATGATGGCGGTGGCGAACAACCAATGCAGGGTGGGATCGTAGAAGATCTTGTATCCCATCCAGGTCGTCAACCGATCATAGCGCAGGGTGCCGCCGGGAATCTTCACGCTGTCGCCCGGCTTCAGTTCCTTGCGCTCCGCAGCGGTATTGACCACCAACACGCCCTTGGTTCGGCTGCCGTCCAGCACCCACGCCGCCTTTTCGGTCATACCAGTCTTAAGACGCAGCCAGAACTTGATCTGATGTCCACCCGGCGGCGTCCAGCTGTTGTCCTGTTTGAACTCGAACAGGGGATAGGAAGGCATGTGCACCGAGCCGGTCACCGCCTCACCCCCATCCGGTATCCAGGTCAATATGGGGGCGAAACCCTTGTTGAAAGAGGTATAGAAGCGGTAACCGTGCTCCACCAGCGGTCGGTCGTCGCCGATCACCTTGCTCTCCCAACCTCCTTTTCCGTCCGGCACCTGGATCCGACTACGGGTATGGCCCCGCACCATGTGCGCGGCATAATCCACGGTGTAAGGGCCCTGCACAAAGTGCACTTGATCCAAGTCGCCGTTGTGCCACGGTCCCTTATGCTGATCGAACACCCCGTCGGGAGAAAACGCCATGCCCTGCAACAGCTCGACATGGGCTTCGAAGCGGGTGAGGAACCCGATGGCGGTCAGTATTACCACACCCAACAGACCGAGATGAAAGACCAACAACCCGCCACGGCGGTGAATCCGCGGATTGGAAATGATCGCAGACAGTAGGTTCAACGCCAACAACGCCATGGGCACCACCAACACCCATACCGGCATATCCATGGGATTGCCGTAGCTGAGACCGGCACCGATGGCCAGCAACACCATGCCCACCAAGGTCAGGCGCAGTGAAGCCAGTGGGCGCAGCACGGTGTTCATGGGATGTTGTTGCAGGTTTCACTGGCAAAACCGTTCATCCAATTGATCCCTGTCAATCCATTACCCGGCGGACCGGCGGAACCACAGCTTACCGGGGTCCACTCGCCGCTACGTTTGAAGTTCACCACCTTCAAGGTACTGCCATTGTAATAGGGGCCCTTGTAATAGCGCTGCGGACTGGGTGTGCGCACCTGGGTCCCCGGCGGCAAACCGGCCTCCGGCCCGACGTCATTGAGATTGGCCAGGAAGTTCTTATTCTTCCAGCCATGCGGTACCGACACGTGGCAATAGGTGCAACGGAAATTGCGCACCACGCCCTGCATGGCATGGCCGGTATGCAGATTGGTATTGGGCGTGCCCACGCAGGCCGACCCGGCCCCGTTGCGACGGAAACCACTCTTTACAGTCGCGCCAGAACCGGTTCCGGCAGGGAAGGACTTGCCATAGTACTCATAGTTATGACAGCGGAAACACAAGGCGTCGGGTTGATTGGTGCCGGACTGATCATCCCACGGCCCCTTCAACAGGAAGTCGTTGCTGGAACCGTGCGGACCCCACGGTTTGCCTTGTTCACCGCCACGGGGTACCGCGCCGTCTTTGACGTTGGTATCGGAACCGTGACAATCGGTGCAGTACATGGTCTGGTTACCCATACCGCCGGCAACGTTGAATGGCGAACGCCACAGATTGACGTTGGCGCCGCCGCGTTGGGCGGGCGTGCGGCCCGTGGGCCGCATCACCGGGTGCCAGGCACGGTGATTGTTGACCAGATAATTCACCTCATTTCCGGCGGGATCTTTCACCGTGCCGGTGGGATCCAACACGCCGAAGGCGCCGCTGGATGTGGTCATCACGCCGGGGGCGCTCGGCACACCCGAACCATCCACGGCAGTACGACCCCCTACTTCGCCTCTTTGACTGTCCGGCGACTGATACTCCATGGCTACGTTGGTGTATTGATACATGGCGTTGGTCCCCGGCGGGGTAGTGCCCTTGGACATGCCCAGGGGCGGCGGTGAGTTGAAGGCATAATTGGAGTGACACTTTAGACACACCTGGTATTCGCGGGTGACATAAGGCGCGCTGACATCGGTGCTGGCACCATTATCAGGCTCGCCGCGTTTGACTTCAAAGAAGGTCGGTCTGCTGCCGAACTCGGTGGATGCCCAGCCGCTGGGCTCGACGCCGAACGCACCGCGCAGTACGCCCGACGCGAGGTTAGTATGGATACCGGCCGGTGTTCCGGGGAAAGCCGAAGGATTGCTGGCGATTTGTGCCACGGTATGAGGATGGGTCCCTTCCGTGTCCGGGTCGGTGGGATCGGCATTGAACAGACGCTTCTTGGTCAAGCGGTGCGGGTTATGGCAGTCGGTGCATTCCGCATGACGGTTACTCAAATCACCCAAGCCCATGTGGCGCCGCGACTCGATGAAGTCCTTACCACCTTGCTGATTGTGATAGGGCCCGGTACCTATAGCATGCGCAGATAAATTGTCGTTGAGGTTTTCGCCGTTAACCTGATCGGTGTTGGAAATGGGCATGTGGCGCGGCAGGGCAGTAAAATCGGTCTTTATGTCGGGCACACCGAAGCCGGGGCGCATGGATTGATTGCGTAATGTACCGCCGTCGGCGGAGTGACAAGCGTAGCAGACCTGTTCGATGGCCGGCTTACCACCCAAGTGATACTTGGCCCCCTCGGGGGTAACCGCGACCGGGCCATCGACGCCTTCGCGCAGGATGCGTCGCGAACCCTGCACGGTGTGTGGATCATGGCAATTCAGGCAAGCCGCCTGCCATACCTTGGTACCGCGCGGAAATTCACGCAGATCGGCCGCCGCATCGGTGTAATCATACTTCGCCACCGCTGGATTGGCGTGGGCCGAACCCGCCCAACCCGCCTTGTTGTGACAGGCGAGACAAATGATATCGTTCTGCTTTTTAAACTGCCCCTGCACCGGACCCGCGTTTCTCTGCAAGCGGTTGACGCGCAGGAATTTGATATTTCCCTTCGTGGGATCGGTATCGCGGATATGGGGGTCGTGACAGGAGATACACTCTATCTTGTTATCTTCTAAGGGAATCAGCGGCGCTTTTTCACCGCGCACCCGGTTATGCACCTGGGTCACCGCTTGAGGATTGTAGAGTTCGCCGTCGCGCGCCGCTTGAGCGGCATCGAAGGTAAACGAAATAGGGTGGTCATTGGTCAGGTC
The DNA here is from genome assembly GCA_964458405.1 of uncultured Chromatiaceae bacterium. GTDB lineage: Bacteria > Pseudomonadota > Gammaproteobacteria > DRLM01 > DRLM01 > JARRQJ01. Next base: position 13,195 of record CAYWIQ010000012.1, on the reverse strand, counting down.
CACACCGATCTTACGGGTAAAGCCGGTAGTCGCGCCCAAACCCTCTGGAATGGTGTCGCCCGGCCCGATACCCGGGCCGGTAAAATCGACCTTAGGGAATTCGACGCGATTAAGGACATTGACTTCGCCCAGGGCCAAGGTACCGTCGTGACAGGATAGGCATAGCTTGGACTTGGCGCTGGGCTGCCCCAGATCGACGGCATCCAGTGAACTGGATGAATAGGTTTTGTAGGTGGCCTTGGACAGGTTGCGGTTCCACAATGGCGCCTTGGGGGCCTTGGTGGCACCGTGCGGTGTATGACAGAAGACGCAGATCCGCGATACGCTGGAGGCGGCGGCGTTGCGCTGCGCGCCGTTGGGCAAGATAGGGATGACGGTCGCGGAGAAATTGTGTTTGGTGTTGCGGATATCGGCGATACGTTCGGCCTGCGCCGACCAGGCGACCAGCATCAAGATGGTCGCGACCAAGGCGAGGACTCCGCTGTTTCGCAGCTTTATTTTCATGTCCCCTCTTTCAGAAACTGGAGTACTACAATTCGTCCATTGAAGGTATCCGCGACATAGACCCGATCGTGTTTGTCGATCCAAACTCCACCTGGCTGGTAAAATTGACCTACACCGCTACCGGTCCCCCCGATCGGCAATAATAACTGACCGGCATCGTTGAATATTAACAAATAATCGAAATAGGATTCTACCACATAGATGTTGCCGTCTTGGTCCGCGGCAATGCCCTTGGGACGCGGCATATTGCCGACAAATACCCCACGCCGGCCGAAGACTTTCAGTGGTTTGCCATCCAAGGTCAACACCTGAACTCTCGCATTCAGAGTATCAGTTACATAGAGCTTGTGGTCGGCGATAGAGAGAAAGGTCGGCGAATTGAATTCCCCGTCTTTGACCCCCCGTTTGCCAATGGTTTTGATAAGCTTCCCGTCAGGACTGAACACCTTGATATCGTGGCCATGGGTTTCGGCTACATAAATGCGACCGCTGTCGGGATCCCGGGCAATACCGGTAGGCCAGGACAACTGGCCTTTGCCAATGGTGCCAAGGGGGTGTCCGTTATGATCCAGGCGTGCCACATATCCCCATTGCGCATCGGCAACCAGAATCTCACCGTTGGCGCCGAGGGTAATGCCGATAGGGGTCAAAAATTGATCCTTGGGCGTCGCCATCTCCCATACCGACAACTTGCCCGCCACCGGGTCAAATACATAAACCGCCTGGCGGCTCACATCCGTAACATAGACCCGCCCATCCTTGTCCACCGCCACCCCTTGGGGACGCTGTAACTCCACCGGCGTGTGCTTGGCGGAACTTAATCCCAACACCCATTTGAAAAAACGCGTCCCGGAAGACGCCAAACTGTTTTCGGTATCCAGCTTGATGTTCTCTTCGCCGGTCAGCACCCCCACAAAGCGATAGCGGGGTTTCTCCGGCGCGGACGGCCATACCTTGGCCGTGGTGGAATCCACTTCATAACGCAGGACGTTGTGCGTCGAGGCGCATCCCGCCATCAAGGCGGCAAAACAAATCACCAGAATAATGGCGACGCGAGAACCCATCCTAGGGCCTGTTAACCCTATCGATACCACGGCGACGGCGGCCCCCTTTCATATACAGGGGGCGCGAGACAAGGCGCCGCGAACGCGGTGTACTTGCGGTATATAAGTGAGCGGCAACGACGTATCGCGCCAAAATGGCCCCGTCCCTTCGGATTGAGCCCCAAAAGCGGCCATGCCGCGTTGCTCGTCGTTCATTTGGAATCACCAAACTTCTCTCCTCGCGCCTTGCCTGGCCGCTTTTGGGACAGCAACGCCGTGGCATGATAGGGTTAACAGGCCCTAGATACTTCAAATCCTGGTTAATTGCTTTTTTCTGCCGGCGGCGCGCCGGAGGTGATCTTGAATACCTGGATGCGGCCGTTGAGACTGTCGGCCACGTATAAAAATCCGCTTTCCACTGTCACGTGAGTGATCCCTTTGAAACGACCGGGACTGGCGCCGGTGCCTCCTAGCGTGGCCAGCAGATGACCGTGCTTGAAGATCTTGATGCTGTTATCGAAGAAATCGCTGACATAGGCGCGATCATCTAACGGATCTACGGCAATACCGTTGGGAAATACGACGGTATCGTCGTCGAAGGCATAAAGGAACTTGCCGGTGTTTTGATCCATCACCTGGCCGCGTTTACCAAGCCGCGCCGTGATGTACACGCCGTCGGGACCACGGGTCATGGCGGTGATATTGAGAAACTCGCCGTCTTGCAGACCGCGATCGCCGATCATGCGCCACAAATCACCCTCACTGTTGAACACCAAGACGTGATCGAAAAGGCCGTCCGCGACATAGACATCGCCGGTCGCCTCGTCCACCGATACCGCCACCGGTCTGGCGAGATTGAGGCTGTCTTTAAAGGTCTGCAACAGCTTGCCGTTGCGATCGAAGTGCAGTACTTGATGGCCGTCGGCATCGGCCAGGTAATAAGAACGATCCGCGGCCACATAGATATCGGGCACCTCGCCGCTTACCACGCTCCGCAGGTCCTTGAGGACGCTCAAACGCTTGGTGAGATCATCATAGCGGTAGAGCATCTGCGCGCCGGCATCGACGATATATAGAATGTGATCACGCACAGCCACCGCCACGGGCCGCTGCAGCCGCTTTTGGGCAATACCCGTAAATTTGTCACCCGTCATCCCGCCGGTAATGGTCTCGAGGGGATAAAGCCAACTATTGGCCGGCGTCAGCGGCTGAGGTGCCGCCATGGGCTTAGAGGCGCTAAGGGCCGTGCATCCGTTCAATACGGATATCACCGCCAAGCCGCACAGGGCTATCGCAAGCCGGGGGATTCGCGCGGTACCGAGTGGCATCGTCCACAATTCATAGTGGGAGGGAAGGCGACCTTGCCGTGGCACACACCGCAATATTTACCCTGAATGATCGCCGACATGGTGATGGGATTACCGCCCCTTTGAGGCAGGAAGATCGCGGGATGACAATTGGCGCAGGTCAGCCATTGCGTGTGCGGCAAATGGGGGAAGCGCACATTGGGCATGGAGCCGGTGTTCTTGAAAATGATATCGAAATCGATGGGAAACATGACGCCCTTGCCATCTTTGCTCATGCGGGGCTCGATCAAATCCTCGTTGAGCACCTTGACCCAATTGATGATGCCGGCACTGTCGCGCGGAAAACCCTTCATGGCCTTCCACGGCTCCTCCAGAACCTTGACTGCGCTGTCGGTGGGATCATGGATACCGTCTTGGGCAAGGGGGACGATCTGCCCCTGGGTCTGGAAGTGCAAACCTCGACTCCATACCGGTGCCTGATCGTCGGCATTATTGGCAGCTGGCGTCTGAGCGGCGGCATGAGCCAGCGGCATTGCGGCAAGCATCGCCACGACCACCAGCGCTGCGTAGTGCAAAGCCCCTCTCCCCCTCCAGCCGTTTATTGTTATGTTTGTCATGCGATCATGCTCACCCTGTCGTGGGCCCCTCGCTTTACCAAGGCTTTGGTAATATAACGTCTTTTCAAGTAATTCGAAACACCCACGCCGTATCTCGGATCTAATGATCCCAAACCGGGCCGTTCATCCGGCGGGGTAAAGGGCCGTTATTTCGCTATTATTGCACCCCTGCCAACCGCAGGGCCTGCTGTAACCGCTCCGTTGCCGCCTGCAAGGCCATGATGGCCTTTTTGTGATCGCCCTTGGCCGCCAATCCCACGCCTTCATCGCGGATATCCTTGGCACGGGCGGCCAACTTGTCCATCATGGCCACTGTTTGTTCGGAGGGTTTGCGCTGCTCGACGGCCAGCGGAATCAGCTCGACATAGCTATGGTAGCGGGCCAACTCGTATTCATATTCCTCCTTAGGGGTGGCGAAATTCTTGTCGTACACCACGGTTTGGGATTGGAGCAGTTGACCCAAGGCCTGGGTCAGCATCTCATTGGCGCGCTCCAGGCGTTTGACCGCTTCCTTATATTTGGTGCGATCGGCAAATCCCGCCGCTTCTTTCACTAGGTTGTCGAATTTAGCCTTATCCAAGCCCTGACCGGATTTGGGTTTGATGCCCCGCTTGATGTTCCTTTCGTAGGATTTGTCGAAACCGCGCAGCTGCTCCGACAGATCGTCATAACGCGACTTATAATCGATCTGCTCATTGGGATCCGGCACTAAAAAGGCGGCGTCACTGATCAAGCGCAAGGACTCGTCTACCGCCTTCATCGCCGCCGCGTTGTCCCCGGCACCCAGCGCGGCCTTGCTATCTGCGATTTGGCGCCGGGCATGGGCCGCCAAGCCCTTAGCCTGAGCGTTGTTGCTGGCGTCCACCCGCTTCATGGCCGGGGACGACTGCATCAACATCTCCGCATAATTCAATTTCTGCTTGACCTGGGCGGCACTCACTTTGGGTTGTTTAGTTTTACCAATCTCCGGTGATGCCCTGTCTTCCGCCCCGCCAATCTTCACCTTGTCACCGGGGTTGGCAATATGAATCTTGCCGCCCATATAGGCATGATTACGGCATTCGTAATAGACCACATCCGGTGTCGACGCCCCTGGGGTAAAGGTTACGTCGCCGCGATAGGTGTATTGGCCGGTAATGCCGTCGGTCACCGTCCCGACACCACGACCATAAGGACTGGTGGAAAAATAAAAATCGTGCCGGATATTGGTATCGACGTGAAAGATGTAGGTCACGCCCCGGGTCAGCACCAACTCCTTGCCCTGCACGCCATCCACCACGAAACCCACATCATGGCCGCGCCCGTAATAAGGATGACTGGGATTCTTCTGCGCCACGGTAAGGCTAAACTCGCGCGGGGTGCGATCCGCCACCACCGTCATGGCCTTGGCGGGCGCCGCCGCCTTGGCGACGGCCGGTGCGGTCGGAGACGGAGCTTCGGCCGCCGCCGATGCGGCGCCCTCGGGCGCAGCTGTCACTGCAGGCACCTTTTTCGGCGCTGACGTATCAGGCGCCGGTAACGGCATGATAACCACGCCACTCTCCTTGGCGTTTGGCTGTTTTTCGGTGGTGGTTTGCGGTGCGGCGGATTTTTCAGCGGGGCTTGGGGTTGCCGCGGCGGGCGGCGGCGGTGCGGCCGGTGCCGTGTCGGCAGCGGTCGGTGCTGCCGGGGTGGTCTCCCAAGGAACATGAATGGCGCAGGCGCTCAGGCCCGCGACTACGGCTATCAAAATAAGCAGTTTAGGGCTCGCGTCCATAATCCTCTTTTACGTCTCCGTGGTATTGAAGGCCCGGTACATTACACTGCTTATTCCACACCTTCCCGCGCCGCGATGCCAGCGCGCACCTCTGTGGGAAATTTTCTTGGAGCAGGAAATATGACGCCGCTACAGGGACGTAGCGGCGTCTTACTCAGCACTTAACGCCAAGGATTCTTGAGCGAAGCCTCACTCAAGGGTGGCGTCCAATCCGCAGGCTTGGGCTTGGAATGACACTTCTTGCAAGTAAAGGTCGTAATGGGGAACGACACCTTGCCATGACATACACCGCACTTCTGCCCCAGCAGAATGGCGGACATGTTGATCTGGTTGGCACCCTTTTGCGGAATAAAGATGGCCGGATGGCAATTGGCACAGGCCAACCACATCGTATGCTGACGGTGAGGAAACACCACGTCCGGCACCGAGGCCTTGACCGGACGAACGATGTCCAGATCCATCACGAACGGCTTTGCGGTCGGATCGGTTCTATCCCAACGCGGGGCGATCTTGCCTTCATCCAGGGCCTTCACCCAATCCACATGATTACCGAAATCGGTGGTAGGCAGACCCACATAGGCATCTTTGGGATGCATCAAGACATGGGTGCCTTCGTTTTCCGGATCGTGGTAACCGTCTTCCGCCGGCGGCGCATTCGGATCCTTTTCCTTGCGCAGATTGCGATTGAAGGTATTGGCGGCCGACACCTCCGCCACCATCATGGGCAAATCCGCCTGGGCAACGATCTGGCCGTTACGCTCAATCACGCCCGCTCCCGGCGCACTGAACGCCGGCGAAGAGACGAGTAAGGTCGCAATGACGGTACCGAATATTTTTCTAAGATGCTGATTCATGATCTCGCTCCTTACCTATCGTTGTTATTTCTTGGTTTGCGGAGGCGGCTGAACACGCGTTGTCAGCGGCTTATACGGAGGAGCGACGAGACGCTGCACGGTACTACCATGAATGTGGGTGGGCGTACCCGGGATACCGGAGTGGCACATATTGCAGTTTGCCACCGACCACGCGATCTTACCGTTGTGGCAAGCACCACAGAATTGACCGTTGATGATCTTGGCCATGGTGATCTTGTTGCCACCAGCCTTGAATTTGAAGTGAAGGTCGGCGTGGCATACCTTGCAACGGAAACGGATGCGGTGGAACCAATGGGGGAAGACCACGGGGCGCATACCCGCCGCATCGGCGTAATTGTTGATGATGACGTCCGCGTATTCCGCCTGGGCGGGGGTAATCGCCAGCATCGCCAACCCGGCTACCAGCCCTAACCAAGCGTATCTCCAGTTTATTTTCTCGTTGCTATGACGGGACATCATGCGGCCTCCTCCATTATTTAGAGCGTATTATAATTAATAAATAGTAAATCAGGTAACATCTATCTTAAAAGTTTCTCATCACGCGGAAATAGAGGATCTTGGAGTTATTGATATCGTCGCGCAAGATACGATAACTCAGGCTAGTGTTGACCATCCCAATGGTGTAATCGAAGCGATTTTCCCATTCATTGCGGTTCGCCCCCAAGCTGGTGGACGCCTGCGACAGGTTGAGATCGGACTCAAACTGCAGGCGCGGCACCCCGAAAATGCTCATATGCTGGTAATTAATCCGGCCGGTGGCAGAGGTTGCGGTGCGATTATTTGGCTGTCCGGTAAAATCTCGGCGCACGGTCTGGAGGGTCAGATCCCCTGTCAGGCTACTGAGTCGGCTGATATTTTGCTGGCGGGTGGCCTGGAAATTCACCAACTGCTGCGCATCACCTTGCCCACCTAAATCCCGCGAATCTGCCAAGGTCAATTGCAGCAGGGTGGTACCGTGACCGGCCGACTGGTTCCAACCCAGCGTGGCGCTGTGATCGAGGCGATTGATGGCGTCGGCGCCGCCCGTCTGCAGGTTTTCATTAATGGATTGGTTAATACTGAAACGCAGGGTAGTGCCGGCTCCGGTCCACCAGGTCTTCTCGGCATCATGCCCCAGTGACAAGGCCAGCGATTGCTCACTGGTGTCAGGATCGCTTTGACTGTCAACGCCGCCGCTGGCGAACCACTGGTAGGTAAACCCTTTTAGATTGGCCAGGTCCGATTGAAACAGCGCCCCCAAATGCTCCGAAGATGATCCCTGGGATGCACCCGTCACGTCGGCCTTGGTCATGGTGGCGCTGCCATCGAAACGCAATCGTTGTGTGTATTGGTAAAAGGCCCCGACGGTACCGCTGACACTGCGCTGATCACTGGACTGGGCGGAATCGTGCCCCTTCATCTCCATGGCCCGCAAGCCGCCACTCACCGTCCAGCGCTGATCGGTGGGCCGCCAGAACAGATAACTGGAGGCCTGGGCGATATCCGTCACCGTGGTATCCACCAGCCCGGTATAGCCGTTAAAGGTGGTATCGAGATTATAAAGGCTCGCGGTGCTATCGACCCGTAGGGCGTCGGTCGGGTAGTAATAATGATTCACGTCCACCAACACATTTTTCTGATGACGATCGGTGCCCGATTGATCGGTCTGTTCCACATTGGCCCGCGCCAACAGACGCTGCCCCGCCGGTTTATAATCCAGCTCCACACCCGCGGTTTCGTCGTTGTAGTCGCCGTTCACATCCGATTTCCAGGTACGTTTGCCGTAACGCGCCTGGATGCGGTGGCCCGCATCGGTAATATAGGACTGGCGCACGTCCAGATTGGTAGTCTTGTAATCCTCACCCGACAAGCGGATCAGCGGATTGGTGATGGTGGTATTGTCCACCCGGCTATCGGTAGCCTGGTATGAGAGATTGAACGGGGTTTGGCTATTCGGGAGGACACTGAGTACGGCGTCGCCACTGAGGATCTTGGACTTGCTGGTGGAGCTATAGTCACCATTCTGGTGATCATTGAGATTCGAGTTATCGATCGCCGCGGTCAAATTCCCCTCTGCGGTGGCGAACCACGGCTTCCAGATATACGAACTGGCGCGCAGCATGCCCAGCAACTCGTTGCTGGAGGAATCGCTGAAGTCGGTACTCAACGAGCGGTAACTGTAGCCGACGCTGCCGGACGTGTCGACGGGCGATGCCATAACACCGGCAGCCCACAGGAGCGCGCATAACGGCAATAGCCTGGTTATGCATTCCTGGGCGCGGAATGTTTCTCCGGCATTCACGAATCTCATTTTTATTGTATGCGCCTCTTAGATTAATTCTTAAGTGTCCCCCGGCGGGAGCGCTGTTCCGCACCCCTATCGTCGCCGCCGTATGCGGCAACCCCCCGAACAATCCCTAATCATGGAGTATCCGTTAACTCACACCCCCCGACGGACAACTGCTTCACCCCAAACACATCGACATTCAGCACCTTAAAGCAAGAACCACAAACCGCGCAACTGCACGAAAAACCGGTCGCTACCCGCACGCATGCCAGATGCGGCAAAACCGCTCGCAGCGTGATGAACAACCTTTACCATCATGCCACAAGGCGGTTTGAGCTAGCTTAATCCCCGACCCTGAATTAAAACGATTCCAGCCAACATTACTGCACTCTGACAAGCCTTACTCATTTGTTATGACAAGTCAGGCACACTGCACTCCCGGCGGGATTAATGCGCAAGAACAGGGGGTTTTTATCCACATGGGGATCATGGCAAGAGGCGCACTCGACATACGGTTGCGGCTCCCCCACATACGCCCCGCGGGTAGCGGTGCGCGTATAGAGTTTCATATCGGTGCGGTCAAAGCCCGGAGACCCCTCAGGGGTGTTGACCCACCAAACCCGACTGGTACCCTCTATCTCGGAAGTGGCGTGATGGAAATCCTTGTCCGCACCGGGACCGGCGGGATTGATCAGCGAATAACCGCCACCCGCGAATTGGATGCCGACGGGATGATCATTGGTCAAGTCCTTACCCAGGTTGGTCACCGTATTGGGAAAGGCGATACGACCCTCGGTGCTGCGGGCCTGGCCGCTCCACTTGCCGTTGTGGAAACCGGGCACCACCGTCCCGGAGCCGGGTTCGTTGATCATGGCGTCCATGGCCTGGGTACCGTCATGGCAGGACAGGCAGGCGACCGACACCGAGCCGACCGGCTCGATCTTGCCGTCGAGGGTGGTGGTACCGAGTTGATCGTAGGTCTCGAAACCGGTGGGGATAATGTTACGGTTCCAAAGGGGAACCGCCGCCGTGGCATCACCGCCGTGCGGGGTGTGGCAAAAGACGCAGATTTCCTTGGTGCCACTGTAGTTGCTGGCCGCATTGAGGCCGGCGGCGCTCAAATTATGCTTGGTGTTAAAGACCCCGCCATAGGCGAATCCACTGCCTAGAGCAAGCGCCACGGCCAACCACCACTGTATCCGGCGTCCTCTCTTCATTCATCCGCCCCCGTTCAGGGATTTATTTTTCTAAACCCCAGATTTTGTCAAGTTAGCCGCCAGGTTACAAGCAGGAAAGGCCAATTCCTTCCGCCAACTATGGTCTTATCACTGAAAATAGTAGGTAATGGGCGATGAACCTCAGTTGAACGCTTACGGATCGGCTCGCTCCCGCTATCCGGCAGAGTCCGTTCCGACGCGGGGTCACGGTGAAAGGCAACCACTACCTTAGTGTTTCCACACACTGATTGCACAATGGCGCCGCTGCGTCCCCCCTACCGATCTGATCACGAGCGGCAATCTTCTGATATGCAATGTTCTAACAATCATCTCGCCGTCAGGGGCTGCCGCCATGGCAGATGAACCGGCCCGGCAGACCCTCTACGAAAAAACTGCGTTGAATGATCGAACCCGCCCCAAGCGGGAATCGTGCCTACCGTCCGTGTATCTGATCGCGGTCGACCGCCCTCACCCACTCGCCATCGAAATAGAAGATGAATACCACCGCACTCCAATGTTGTAACAATACAACGCTTTCCGAGCTTGTTGCACCGAAAAAACGCCATTCACCGAATTGTCATCGAATTGTCATATATCACCCCTATCCTGTGCGCGAGTCGCAAGGAGGAATCCAACCACTATTCCAGGATGATCCGCTTGCACTGACGCGGCGGCCAGCCCGAAAGATGTGTCCAGTAACGGCCAAAGCACCAATGGGTGATGCTGCACGCTGCGGCGTCAAATGAAGAAGTCATGAACGATTTGAAAACAAGAGGAGTTAACTTTATGCGCAAGCAGATATTGACAGCGGCCGTCATAGCGGCCTGCGCCGGGATGAGTGTCGCCGCTCAAGCCGACGAAGCCACCAAGCTCGGCGGCAAGGCCTATATTGATTTCACCAGTCTGAACGATAAGGACAGCACAGGGACCAAGACCGATAAAAGCGGTCTGGGCTTTGACGTCAAGCGCTTCTACGTGGGCGTGGACCACACCTTCGACGACATGTGGTCCGCTAATGTCACCACCGATTTCTACAAAGATGGTAACGACAGCAAAACCCAGGTATTCGTCAAGAAGGCCTACCTGCAGGCGAAGTTTTCCGATGCCGCGGTTCTGCGCGCCGGTTCCGCGGACATGCCGTGGATTCCCTACGTGGAAAGCTTTTACGGTTATCGCTACGTCGAGAACACCATGACTGACAAGTTGCACCTCGCCAATTCCGCCGACTGGGGCGCACACTTGGGCGGTAAGGCCATGGGCGGCATGATCAACTACGCCGTGTCCATCGTGAACGGCAACGGCTACAGCGACCCTACCCGTTCCAAGAGCGTGGACTTCGCCGGCCGCGTCGGTGTCATGCCGGTTAAGGGCCTGACCTTGGCCCTCGGCATGTACAACGGCAAGCGCGGTAAAGACGTCCAAAGCGCCACCAACCTGAACAAGAATTCTCGTTATGACTTCTTGGCCGCTTATAAACAAGACATGTTCACCGTCGGCGGCGAATTTGTCAGCGCCAAGAATAATGACCCCACCGCGGCAAAGGACAAGGCGACGGGCTACTCAGTGTTCGGCACGGTCAAGGCCGGCGAAAGCATGGCGGTATTCGCCCGTTATGACAACGTCAAACCCAACAAGGATACCGCTTCGGACAAGAAAATTACTTACTATAACGTAGGCGTCTCCTATCAGGCCCGCAAGAACGTAGACCTGGCACTCGCCTACAAGAACAACAAGGTAGCCAACACCGGCGGCGACGCCAAGACCAGCGAAATCGGTGTTTGGACCCAGGTCAAGTTCTAAGCTGTGAACTAACTTGGAAGTACTGGTCGGCAAGACAATGTTCTGAAGCAGACCATGGCGCCAGGGACCGGCGCCCATATTCTCCTTTTAAGATCCGCCTAAGTGCGGATCTTTTTTTATCCGCGGCATAAAGAAGCGCAATTGCGTCATAACGAAAAAACTTTTTCTTTCGCACAAAAAAACGGGCGCCGCAAAGGGCGCCCGCATGATCAAGATAAAACGCGGTCTTGTTACATGGAAGAGAAGTTGTGGTTGATCCCCACGGAAAACACACTCTCATCCTTGCCGACCACCGCATTTGACGGACCGTATTTAAAGCCATAGGCACCGGCATTGTCATTGCTGATCTGGCTGTACAAGGCATAAAGCTCGGTGCTTTTGGACAGGCTCTGGGCCGCGCCCACGGAGATCTGGGTGGCGCCGTTGCTGACGCCGCTACCCAATTTGTCGGCTTGGGCCACGGCCAGTTTCAGCGTGGTATCGGCCATCTTGTAGGCCACATTGCCATAGATGGCATTGCGGTCATTGTTGGAACCGCCCAGATCAACATTTTCATAGATCAACGCCACGGTGGCGGTATCCATAATGTTGTAGGAACCACCCACGTTCCAGGCCACGGCATTGTCGCGCGCCGCACCTGCCCTTATGAGGGTTTCATAGGCGGCACTGACGTTCAACGGACCAGCGGCATAGTTGGCGCTGGCGCTGTAGGCATCTTGGTCATTGCGATAGTTACTGATTGGCAGGTTATCACCGGAATTTATGTTGGCGACCACGTAAGCAACCTTACCCGTAATCCCGTTCACATTCGGGGTCACATAGGCCACGGTATTACCGGTGCGGTTGTCGAACATGAGCCTACCGTTGGCCGAACCCATGATGGCGTTGTAGTCGGCCTTGGTATCGCTGAAGATATCATATTGACCGGTTGTACTCTTATACGGTGTATCCAGCTTGCCGGCCAGCACCATACCGAACCCGCCGGAAACGCCGACAAAGGTCTGGCGCATGCCACTGGAAAACACCCCCGTATCAAACGTCACTTCTTGCTCGAGCTGCCACAAGACGGTCATGCCATTACCCAATTCCTCGTCCCCCTTGAAACCAATTCGCGAGGCGTTACTGCTCAGGCTCGCCTTACTCTTTTGGCACGATACGGTGGAGTCATTGGTATTGGTCGTCGCATCGTAATTACAGCTGCCGGTCCCGGTGCCATCGTCATTGTTGTTGGCGTAATCCACCGAGGCCCGAATCTTGCCAAACACCTCCACATCGGCCTGGGCCAGCAATGGCAAACCCAAGGCTATCACTACACTCAACTGTAGCAACTTCATTGCATTCTTCACGCTTGCGTCTCCTCCCTCATCGTCAAAGCATATCAGCCGGTCTACGGCATTTCGCTCAGTAACAAATTAGCGAGCACTCCACGGTGCAATCACCACGCTTTATTCCCATTGCGGACCGCGACGAATATGGCGGGCGCCCAAAGGCGCCCAAACATAGTCAGCGAACCACGCACTCCATTACTTGGATGAGAACATGTGGTTGACACCGAAAGAGATGCTGGAGACATCACTCATGATTCCATTGGCCTTCTGGACCGAAGCGGGACCATAGGCCAAGCCGTAGGTACCGGCATTGTCATTGGTCACCTGGGTATACAAGGCATAGACCTCGGTATTCTTGGTCAGGCTCTGGGACACGCCCACGGAAACCTGCTGGCCGCCGGTCTTATCGCACGCCGCGGAAGTCCCACCGCACTTGTCGGCACTGGCATAGGCCAGTTTCAAAGTAGTATTTCCCAACTTGT
>CAYWIQ010000011.1:0-16771 GCA_964458405.1 uncultured Chromatiaceae bacterium | reverse complement strand
CGGCGGCTTAATACCTGAACAGGTATGGGATGGAGAACCACTGGCCAAAAGCGGTCTCTACCCCGGCAAACCGACGGGTTCCGCCATGCCGTTGGCATGGGCCCATGCCGAGTTCATCAAACTGGCCTATTCCTCGGTGATGAAACGACCGTTTGATCGACCGGATGCGGTATGGGCCCGCTATCAGGGTCAGCGTCCTCACCCTGATTATGGGATATGGACCCCAAATGCACCGCTTACGGCACTTACCGCGGGACACAAACTCAGATGCTATGTCCCCCGCCCGGCCACTATCACTTGGCGTACTAACCGCAATACCGATGCCCGCCAAGTCACCCATACTTCGCCGACCGGATTAGGACTTCAATCGGCTGAAATCGATCTCGGGCACCTGCCCGCGGATCAATGGATTCGCATTGGCGTCACCTACACCAATCAGCCGGGATCATTAGAAGAGTTCGAAATAAAAATAACGGGGTCAGGAAAAACTGCTAATTAAATTTAGCGTGTCTAACATACCCTGTCATTGACAAGGCTCGAGCGACAGCTATTGAAGACCATAACACCTGGTGAGCAGCGTTAGCCCTTATTGTTGATGGGTGCCGGAATCCGCGAAGAGGATGCCCGAGGTCTCCATGAATTGTTGACCGGCCTCTCCGATGATCTGATCCTCGTCAAAATTAGCCGCGCACAATCCGGTCACGCGCCACAAATCCTTGTCGACCTCCAAAGGCGTTGCTTGACGCGGTTGCGACTCAAACAAAGCCCCCAGCGAAGAACGGTCGGCCAAAATATCGGCAATTTTCACGATGCCGGCCTGTTGTTTGGAACATACCGCATCCATTGGATTGTGGTGACAACTAATTGCCTCGACCAAGGTATCTGGCAGACTCCACAGCGTGGCCAACAAACCGCCAAGATCGGCATGGTTGAAACCGAACTCCTGACGTTCAGCATAGGCGAGTGTATTTTCATCGCCCTCGGCCATCAGCGTCAGCTCTCTGAGCTTGTCCGGCGCACGGGCGAACATGACCAGCTCGCCTATATCATGCAGTAAACCGGCGACGAACAAGCGCTCCGGATGTAAGATGCCGCAACGCTTCGCCAAATAGCGGGCGATAATCCCGCAATAGAGGCTATGCCGCCAAAAGCTATCCATATTGATCAGCTGCGCCGGGATCTTGGAAAAGGCTCGAACGGCAGAAACCGAGATCACCAAACTATACAATTCACGCGTACCCACAATGGCAATGGCCCGCGACAAGGTATCTATCCGGCCGGAATAATTGTAAAACGAACTGTTGACCAGTTTGAGCAGCCGCGCGCTCAAATTAGGATCGCTGCTGAGTACCTCACCGATTTCGTGGGCGGTAGATTTCGGGGAATCGACCAGATCCATAAGCCTGATGCACACCTCAGGCGGCGATACCAGTCCCGACACATCTTTGACCCATTGATAGGCCACCTCATCGGCATAGTCTTCGTCTTCTACGCGTAAATTTTGTGCGGTTTGCATATCCAAATCATCCTAATGCTATGTTTTTTTGGGATCTATTTCACATTTTCGCGACATTTCTACCGTTTTTTGACGCCCAACACATATCACCATTTTTTTCTCTGTCTATCTGAGGACTAAATCACAGATTGGGGACAGATTTTCTTGCAACATCTGACCCACGTTTAATAGCGGCACCCGGCAGGGGAAAGGTTAATGCTATGGCCGATAATCGCTCTGGAAATGTTGTTCAGATACAGGACTTCGCTGGTTTAACCAGAAAGTTGGGCCCGTCCAGTTCATCTCGCCTTCTGCATGATTGCAGAAATACGGTTCTCGACCGCACGGCCGACGCGCTGGCCCGCGCCATGGACAATATCGATGACACGCTGTTCGCTTTGGCGGACAAAGCCAGCAATAACACCCTGCAAACCCATTATTTCGACGCCATGCGCGAGATTCGGATCAAGCGTAAGGACATAGAATCGGCCTTTAGGGATCACTTTAAGGAAGGCTCCGATAAACTAATAGATCACAAGTTCCCCCTGCCCTCGCACAGTGCTGAACCCACACTCTCGGATATAGGCCTGAGTTTGATCGAGGATGATGACCTGGAGGAAACCCTCGCTATTACCGCCCTGGTCGAGAAGATCGCGAACCTGTGTCACAACGACCTCTATGGTTTGGACAAACGGGTGGGTTTGCTACTCGGTAAAAAGGAATTGGAAACTGAGCAAAATCCGATAGGACCCAAAACCCTCTGCACCGCCTTTAACTCCGCCTGCGGCAAAATTGAATCAGGCGTTGATATTAAATTAATCGTTTTCAAACTGATCGATCTATACATTTGCGAGACGATTCAGCAAATTTACCGCGACATCAATAATCATTTAGCGATGAGCGGCATTCTCCCCAAGATTCCTACGCAAATGGGCGGTACGGAAACGGCTCAAGTCCACAACGGCGGCGAAACCGACTTTCTCTCGGCATTTTCACAACTGCTGAACGCCAACGCCTCTCCCGGCGGCTTTTCGGGTCAAACCGGTCAACCGGTCCAAGGCGTACCGAGGGTAGCCCACCCTCTGACATCGGGCATGCCGGGTGTATTCGCCGGCAGCGGGCAAGGCGGATCGGGAATGGTTACCAACCCCGGGCAAGGTATAACAGGAAATATCCTGCAGAATTTGACGTTGATGCAACGGGGACAATGGGCAAGCTTAGGAATAGATAGTTCGAGCATAGACACTGCCGCGTTGGCCAACGGCTCGGCCAACGTGTTATGGAGCATTAAGAACGATCCCAGCACCAGCAACGGCGACAATGGCGACGAGATGGTCATAGAGATCGTTGCCCTGCTGTTCGATTATATATTCGACAACCAGAAGGTATCCGATAAAGCCAAGGCCCTGATAGGCCGATTGCAGATTCCCGTCCTGAAAGCGGCGATGTTGGACAATACTTTCTTCTCAATGAAGAGCCATCCTGCCCGCCGGCTGCTGAATACCCTGGCGCAATCCACCACTGGTTTGTTAAAAGACAGCGATGAATACGGCGAATTTTACAAAGGTATCACCGCCTGCGTACAAAAGGTGCTCGATGAATTTGATACCGACATCGGCGTTTTTGAAAGCGCCCTTGAAGAACTGGAAGCGCTTATAGAAGCTCACCAGGGGCACTTCGACGCCAATATCGAAGAAGCGAAAAAACTCATTCAAGGACGCGAACGCCTCATGATCGCCGACTCCATGGCGAGCGAAGAAGTCGAACGCCGCCTTGAAGGCAAACCCTATCCGCAATTCATCAGAGACTTCGCAACCGACAACTGGAAAAACCTGCTGATCGTCATCTATATGAAAGAGGGTCACGACAGCGACGCCTGGCGGGGAAAATTGGAGATGCTGGATCTATTGATTTGGAGCACCCTCCCCAAACCGACACTAAATGAGAGAAAGCAGCTGGTAAGCATGTTGCCAACCCTACTGTCAGGCGTCGAGGACGGCATGAAGATGTTATCCATGCCATCGTCCGAGCAGGATCAATTTATGGAGAAGCTGGCCAATTGCCATACCAGGCTGGTGAATGCCGAATCACAACCAACGGATACGATGGATAGGGAGTTGAACACGACCATGAACAAACCAAACGACGTCCAAATGGATTCATCCCTGGAAGAGGATTCTTCTCATCAAACTGCAGCACCAAAAAGCAGCGCCTCAGATTCCATTATGGTTGAAGAGATCAAACTGATCGGCCAAGGTAAGCAGACGGTTTCAGATGACACTCTACAGGAATCGTCGCAACGCCTGGATGTCAGGTTAAACCTGTTTGGAGATGACACGGCAGCCGATCTGGAAAAATTGGCGGCAGAGCTGGGCGTTGAAGAGGACAGCGAGGCGCAAGAACCGCTGGTGATCGAGGATGAATGCACCGAGTTGGTCCGGAACATGGTCCCGGGTATCTGGTTCGAGTTTCATCAAGAGGACGGCAGCAAATCAATGGAGAGGCTGGCCTGGATTAGTTCCGTACTGGGAAGCTATCTGTTCACCAACCATGAGGGACTCAAAACCAGGGAGCTATCCACCCAGGAGCTGGAGGAAAGCCTGCGTTCGGGCCATGCGGTATTGGCGGAAGATTTGAGCTTCTTGGTGGATTCATCCTTCAATAGCTTGCTCGATGACATGCAAAAGAAGGTTGCCGGCTGATCGGACTGACTCAGCCGGAAAAATGGTTCCGTACACCAAGCCTATCGACCATCCAAGCGCTCTATACGATAAGTGACCGCGAGCCGATGTTCGTCACCCGGCGCGATTGATACCCGATTGTCAGCGGCATTGCCGCTTTCGACGCACACCATATTCAGGTAACCGTCGGCACCGAGATCCCCCAATCGACCGCCTTTTTCAGCCCATGGATTCCACACGACGGTCGAACGGCTGCCATGCTTGCTGATACGTATGCGACGATGCAGCCCGGGATCTTCGATCACGCAATCGCCGCCGCTATCGACGTAAATGCGGTCGGTTTCACCATCGAAGGTTACCGCACCGACCTGCCGTTTACGGGCATAGCCGTCCACCTTATCCAGATACTGACAACCATCGAGACCGTTCACGACAACCTTGCGCACATCGCTGACCTTGAAATAGGTATGAAGCGCCTCACCTATTGTAAAAGGCGTGGCTCCGGTATTGTGCGTGACAAGCTCTAACTTCAATCCATCACCCAAACTCACGCGAACCGCCAAGTCGGATGGATACGGCCAGTAACCGCGCGTTGCATCACCTTGAACCAACTTCATTTCTATTGAGACATTCTCATCGCCTGACGTTTCACTGGAAAGCACCTCCCAGGGAGCGGTTCGAGCAAAACCATGGGCTGGAAATGAATCCTGCTGCGGGTGCGCTCCAAACCAAGGCCAACAGACCGGCACGCCGCCGCGAATCGAATTACCCGCTGCAAACCGAGCCTGCGGTGATAGCCAAATCACCTCTCCTCCATCCTGCGACGTCCAATTTATCAATTGACCACCCCGCAACGAGATAACAACCCGCCCCGTCTCGCTGAATAAATCCACGAACGGCAGCCCTCCCTCGCCATCGCGAAAAACCACCCGGGCGGGAAGACCGTATTTATCATTCAATGCGGTCACTTCGTTCATGATGTCTCTCAATTCTCCCGATCGTCCGGCGCGAGCCGGTCAAGACGGCTTTTAAGATGATCTATTTCAACACGCATCGCCTGCAAAGCCTGCTCCATTACATCAAGACGCTCGTCGCGAGCATCGGGCAAAACCATGTTTGCAATTTCGGAGCCGCCCGACTCAACGTCACCTTCGACCGGACCGCAAAAGAGATGTGCATAGCGGGACTCGCGTTTTCCAGCTTCCCGGGGCAACCGCGTTACAAAAGGGCCGTCTTCGCGCGCCATCAAACGTTTGAGAACGGCCTCGGTTTCCTCAACGTTGGTGAACTTACACAGCCGCTCGCTGCGAATCCGCAATTCACCCGGCGTCTGTGGCCCGCGAAGCAAGAGCACACAAACGACCCCCAATTCCTGTTCCGAAAACTGCAAATCCCCAAATTCGGTGTTGCAAAAACGGTGGTGATATTTGGTGACGCGGCTACCGAACCCAGATTGCTCACTGACCAGCCGTTTCTTGATTAATCCGTCAACGACTTCCTGTACGGCTTGCTCTTGCAACGACATAACCGGATCTCGGCTACTTTTTTGATTGCAGGCATTGACGAGCGCATTGAGTGACAACGGATACTGGTCGGGCGTGGTCCGTTCCTTTTCGATGAGGGAACCGATGACGCGCGCTTCAAGAGGAGAAAGGTGAATGTTCAATACAGTCCTTTATCTTAGTGGGCTCCTACAAATTGACTTGGATCATACCACTACTTTCGCCCTCAGAGATTTAATTTTCCCACGTTTCCCCTTGGTATCGAGGCGTTTGATTTTCGATGCCTTGGTGGGTCGGGTAGCAATGCGCTTCTTAGGCGTAGTCGTGACACCCTTGACGAGCGTCTGCAACTGCAACAGCGCCTGTTGGCGATTTCTCTCCAGACTTCGGTACCGTTGCGCCTTGATAACCACGACGCCTTCTGAACTGATACGCCGGTCATGTAACGCTAACAGACGCGTCTTGTGTAGTTCGGGCAATGAAGAGGCTGGGACATCAAAGCGCAACTGAACTGCCGTCGATACCTTATTGACGTTTTGCCCGCCCGGACCCTGGGCGCGAACCGCACTAATATGGATTTCATTAACGGGAATAAAGACTTGCCTGGTGATCTTGAGCATCAACAGCTCCGCATTAGTTCTACCGTACAGATTCCCGGTAACCATGACATGGCTATCTGCCCCTGGCTGCAAAAGCTTGTAATGCCTCAGCGGTCTTCTCGCATCCGACAGCTATTATTTCCTTGGCGCGATGAAATTCGTAAAAATTGTAAACGTTCCTCGGAAGTTCAATCACCAAATCGGGCGAATGGGTATCGAGCTCGGTCTGAGCCAGGATGTTTTCCATTATGTTCATGGATTTGATAATAATGTCCAGCACGCCCAATGCACTATCCGGCTGCCGCTCAAAGCGAAGCTTGAGTTGATCGATGAACTGGGCGATGCGCATCTGATAACCATTTCGTTGACCGTCATTGTTGCTCGGCGGCTTTGATTCAACGGCCGGGATGTTTTCCGGTTTACCGCTGAGATTGACCGCAATGGTTAAGTCGGTTTCATCGCCGATCGTCGGCGCGATGGGGATTGGATTGACCAGACCGCCATCCAGATAATATCTTCCGCCGAATTTATGCGGCGTAAATATGGTCGGGATGGAAATCGAAGCGCGAATAGCGTCGAATAACGAACCATGGTTGAACCACACCTCTTTTTCGTCCTCGACGTCGGTGGCGACTGCGGTGAAGCGGATCGGCAGATCCTCGATATTGGCGTCACCGATCAAGGAGCGCAGCACGGAGATGATGCGGTCCCCTTTGATCAGGCCGCTGCGACTAAACGTCAGGTCGAGCAGGCGTATAACATCGCGACGTTCCAAGCCGGTTACCCAGCGGGCATAGACATCCAGGCTGCCCATGGCGTAAATACCGCCGATCAAGGCCCCCATCGACGAACCTGCAATGCTCTTAATCTCATAACCTTGGCGAGTCAGTTCATTGATAATGCCGATATGGGCCAGGCCGCGTGCGCCACCACTACCAAGGACCAGGGATACCGTTTTATTGGTTGGCATGGGAAAGGCATTCCGTTGTTGAGGACTTCGCAACACGCGCAATTATGCCGCGCACTGTGCAGCCCATACAATGCTAGTCATCACATATCTGTCTTCTTAGCTACCTTAGGTCATTAGGCAGCGCAGTTCACCTAGAGCCGGCGTAGCGCAGCCGAAACAAGCCATTCACTCCGCTGTCGCTGGTAAAGTAGAGTGCGCCATCCGGACCGATGGCCACACCGACCGGCCGCGCCCACCGGCTGCCGTCCGCGGTCTGAAATCCACTGATTAAATCTTCCACTCCCCTCGCCCGACCGCCGACAAAGCGCACCGCGACGATCTTCGGCGGCCGGCGGGTAGCGGCGTTGCCGAAAAAGCCGCCGCTGGGTCGGGTGGCCCAGGATCCGTGCAACGCCACAATGGCATCCGCTTCCAAGTCCTTGCTCATTGCACCCATTGGCACGAAGGTTACCCCCAACGGCGCATTGCGGGCGGGAAAGGTCGCCACCGGGATTGTTACGTCCCGAACGGGGCGCGGTGGCGCACGGCTAATACAATCATCACGCCGCAGACGCCGACCGTCATACTGAAACCACGGCATACCGTGAAAAGACCCGGCGTCTATTCGGCTGAAATATTCAGGCGGCAGATCGAAACCCCAATGATCCGGACCATTGTTGCTGGCATACATCACACCGGTTTGGGGCTGCCAGGCGAACCCCACGGGATTACGCAACCCCGAAGCGAAGGGCCGCCAGCGCGGTTTATCGCCCCGCTCATCCAATACCATGATGCCGCCGCGCCTATCGTCCGGCGGATAACTGTCATCGAGATACTGATCACTGCAATTGTGGCTGATGCCCAGGCTCAAATACACCCGGCCATCCGGGCCCACCGCCACGCTACGGCTGTTGTGCCCACTGCCGGCGGGCAATGCGGCCAGCAATTTAACCGCACTGGGATCCAGCCGCTTCTGTCCCTGTTTATAGGGCGCATGATACAGACCATCGGTACGGGCGATCAGAATCTCACCGGCACGAAACGCCACGCTATGCGGGTAACCGCTGAGGTGTACCAGCACTTCGGGGGACGTGTACGGCGGCGCCAATCGATAGACGTCACCCGACTTCGAACCGATGAATAAATCGCCATTGGCCGCGAAAGTCAGCAGCCGCGGCCCATCCAACGCCGAGTTCAACAGCTCCAGCTGGAATCCTGCCGGGATCCGCACCGTGTGGGCGTCGCCATCGATAACCACTTTCACCTGCTGATAGTCTAGGGGTTGCTCAGCCGCTCGAGTCTCGACGACGGAACAACACATCGTAATCAGTAGCACGATCTTGGTTATGTGAGGAAACGTTGCTGATTCCACGCTTGACCTCCTCGCCCGCATCAACCGGGCCAACCACCATCCTTGACGAATACCTGCTTGGTACTTAATCCGCTATCCGGTACCACCGTCTACACGCGGCTGCAGGAGTATCGGCAGGTAAACCACGAGAAACAAGACGAAGCTGGTGATCCACAACGCGCCCGCGGCACTGATCACCGCCTTAGTATAACGCACGGTCAACAGCGGCCCCAACACGCGCACCGCCGCGGCGACATTTATCAGAACAAAGGCCAACGCCGCCAACGGCGGAGCCTGCATTGGGCGACCGTTATATCCCATCGCCACGCGCGCCATCATCCCCAACGTCAAAACCCCTATCCCACCCACCATGAGGGCATGAAAGGCGATCATGGTTGGGATCCTTCCGCTATAGGCCACCGCCAACAACCCGAACCCTGCTACCACCCAGGCGTAACCCAACAGTAACACCCACAGCAGTGGGCGGGTCATAGCAGCCGAAACGATCCAGCCGCGCAGGCGCCAGGCGTGCACCAGTGCGGCCAACAATGCGAACATCTCCACCACTTGCACCGATGGGGAAAAAAGATCGCTCAGCCCCAGGAGGACCACCGATATGATACTCATAGACTCCGTCAGCGGCCGCGGAGACAGCTTGGCGTCGGGAATCGCATCGGTGATAAAAGACGGGATCACCCGTCCCGCCATCATGGTGATCAATAATACCAAGGTATAAATGGCCAGAACCTCACCCAGGCGGGCAGTGCCTGCGGTCAGCCCCAGCCACTCGCTGTGGATCAGGGCATTGGCGATCATTAATACCCCCAACAGGATCAGCACAAGAATGTTGCCGCGTTGCCGGGCACGTATCAGGGGCATCGCCAATATCGATGCCAGCACCGGCAGAAATGCCATATCCACCAGGGCCACCAACCAAGGTGGGACAGATAGAAACAACGGTAGAATGCGCCCCACCAACCACAGCACGATCAAACCCGCCAGTGGTATGCCTCCCCTGGTTTCGCTGTTCGTCCACTGACGCACCGCGGTCAAGAGAAAACCGGCAACCACCGCCACTGAATACCCGAACAACATCTCATGGGCGTGCCAACCGCTCGAACCGTAATAAGTCAACAACGGGTCGCGCTTGGTGTAACCCAACAGCCACACCACCATCAATCCCGCCGCGGCCAACCCTGCACAGAGAAAAAAAGGACGAAACCCCGTACTAAATAGGATCATACCCGCGGGACTTGCATCACTGCGTTGTTGAGACGATGAAGAGTTAATGGTTACCTCCTTATATCAACCGATTCGCGACGACGAGGGATTAGGATGCAATCACTTTAGAAAAAGCAGTCACAAATACAGTAATCAGTAATGCACCGAACAGATTCATCCACAATCCCACCCTTACCATTTGCGGAATGGTGACTTGGCGGCTGCAAAATACGATGGCATTAGGCGGTGTCGCCACCGGTAGCATGAAGGCAAATGACGCCGCCAAGGCGGCCCCCGCCATGAGCTGCAAGGGCGGAATATCGACCGCCAAGGCGAAGCCGCCGATGATGGGTAACATCAACGAGGCCGTCGCGGTATTAGACGTCACCTCGGTAAGAAAGATCACCAGCAATACCACGCTCAACACGGTGATTATCAAGCCCGCCCCGTGCAGAAACGCCAATTGATTGCCCAACCACTGGGTAAGCCCACTGGCGCCGAAGGCCCCGGCCAGGGCAAACCCGCCGCCGAATAGGATAATGATATCCCAAGGGATACGTACCGCGGTATGCCAGTCGAGCAAAAATTCGCCTTTGCGCCAGTCCGCCGGCATGACGAACAGCAAGAGTGCACCGGTAATCGCCACACTGGAATCGGTCACCTCGGCAAGCGCCTTACTGTGAACCAGTCCGCGGAATAACCAAGCCGCCACCACCATCAAAAATACGCCTAAGACCCGGCGCTCCTGGCGGCTCAGAGGGCCTAATGCCGCCAATTGTTCCCGGATCACATCCTTACCGCCCGGCAGCTCGCGCAATTCACTGCGAAAGGCGATGTGGGTCAGATAATACCAGGTGGCCAGCAGCATGATCGCCGCCAGCGGCGCGGCGAATTCCATCCACTGGGCAAAACTGATCACAACCCCATAGCGTTTCTCGACGATGCCGGCGAGGATCGCGTTGGGTGGGGTACCGATCAGGGTCGCCACCCCGCCGATGGAAGCGGCATAGGCGATACCCAGCATCAAGGCCGTTGCAAAATTTGAACGGCGGGCCGTATCGGAATCCATTGGATCACTGCTCAATTGATGCAATAAGGCGACACCGATGGTGACCATCATCATCGCCGCAGCCGTATTGCTGATCCAACACGACAGGAAGGCCGTGGCCAGCATGAAACCCAACACGATGCGTTTGGGCGAGACCCCCACCAGGTTGACGGTATGCAGGGCAATACGTTTATGCAACTGCCATTTCTCGATGGCCGCCGCGATCAGGAAACCGCCCATGAATAGATAGATGAGATGGTTGGCATAGGATTCGGTCACCTTGGCGGTAGGCATCACCCCCAACAGCGGAAACAAGGCGATGGGCAACAATGCCGTGGCCGCCATGGGAATGGCCTCCATGATCCAAAATACCGCCATCAATGCCGTCGCCGCCGCTACCTTCATCCCCGCCGGCGGCATACCGGCGGGCAGCGGCAGCAACAATAACAGACCGAACAGCAACGGCCCCAACCACAGACCGAAGCGTTGCCGCCTGCTCAATCCAGATCCACTGCCCCCCGTCATGCCATCCTCACCGAAGGCGGGTCAGCCCGCTTTTGCCAGATCAGCAGGCGATTATTGGCCGGCATGGCGATATCGTCACGCAGGGTCATCCCAGACCGCCTCGCCAGTGCATCGACATCTTCAAAATCGCGGATACCGCTGTGGGGATCTCTCGCCTTTAACCAGGCGTCGAAACGTTGGTTGCTGTCGCTGGTATAGGAGCGCTGGTAGTTAAAGGGACCGTACAACATAAACAAGCCGCCTTC
This sequence comes from uncultured Chromatiaceae bacterium, assembly GCA_964458405.1. Lineage (GTDB taxonomy): Bacteria > Pseudomonadota > Gammaproteobacteria > DRLM01 > DRLM01 > JARRQJ01. The sequence goes on along the minus strand of CAYWIQ010000011.1, from coordinate 5,155 downwards.
GGGCAACAGCCGCCCCACTCCGGCAAAAAGGTCCTCCACCTCATCCCAGTGCATGATGTGCGCGGTGTTGGCGGAAAACACCGCATCCACCGCCAGCGACGGCCATGGAGATTGACTGACATCCAAGCCCAGCGGCGGCCGCAGGTTGTCTAGAGCCGCGTCCACAAGCCACGCCGTAATGCCGCTATGATTTTCCGAACGATCGCTGGTATACCAAAGCAGATGGGGCAACCGTTCGGCAAAGTACACCGCATGCTGTCCCGTACCGCTGCCGACCTCCAACACCGCCCTACATTGGGCCAACAAAGGTTGAATCACGGCCAGTATCGGATCGCGATTGCGGTCACAGGCCTCTGAGTATGGTTTTGCCAAACCGGCTCCTTTGGTAGTTTTGGCGATAAAATAACTGCAAGGAGGGGAGCCTTGCTCCCCGTTCCCTACGGCTGGCGATTTAAAGACAGGATAAAATCCACCAATTCTTCGACGTCCTGTTTGACGACACGTTTTTTCAAGGGCGGCATACCGTCGCTTCCCCGCCAAGTGATCCACTTACCCTTGCTGCCGTTCATGACGCTGTTGATCAACATCGCGCGGGTCTCGGCGCGCGGCACGGTCTTGTAGCGTGCGGCCACCTCAATCCACGAAGGCCCGATGGAACGGTTGGTAACGGTGTGACATTCGATACAGCCGTTCAATCGTGCCAGCTTGAACAACCGCGCATCCTCGTCCGCGCTCAAGGTATTGGGATTCGCCGGCGGCTTATCGCAACCCGACAGCAAGGTACACGTCGCCAGCAGCATAACCGCGATGACAATAGCGGATTTCATGTGACCATTCCTCTCATGCATAGCGATCTACCGTCGCCGCCATACGCATTCGGTCCCAGCCGCGGACACTCACTCCACGCCTCATGTGCGACTTAACCATCCTGACGCCTTTCCCACATCCCCAGTGTTCCTAAATCGCGGTATCCCAATGCCGCGTAAACCTTGGCCCCCGACGGACTCGCCTGCAAAGATGTGGTAAGCAAACCGCGCCCTTGCGCCTCCCGCAACACCGCTGCCAACAACCGCGTCGCAATGCCGTGACCACGCGCCTCGGGCAAGGTGGCCACTCCGGTAATACCGCAATCACCGTTCTCTCCCTCATAAGACAATACGGTGCCCATCGCCACCCCATCGAGACGGGCGACGTAGGCACGCCACCGTGTCTCGGCCCATTGATCCAATACCGCCTCGAAGGCCGGCGGTGGAAAGCCGTAGGCGCTATCGTTGATGCGTCCCACTAAACCCATGTCCCGTGTTTCACTCCAATCAAGATCACCCGGATCCGGAAGCACGAGATCGGCGATCTCGGCGGCCATGGCCACCGGCCGTGAATCCAGAATATGGCCACGTTGGGTAAGTGCCGCCGCCGCGGCGTCATCGGGGTCGGTCCACACCGTCCACGCCCGCACCCCGGCGTCTTGGTATCTTTGGGCAATGGCCGGGTAATGGGCCAAAAACACCTCCAGCGTCGCATAGACGACCCAATTGAACATGGAGCGGTCCGGCGCGGCGGGCACCACCGACGCGACCACACCCGGCCAACTCGCCAACCGCCCGCTGCTTGAGCAGACGGCAAACAAACGCGCCTCCTCGGTCAACAAATCCCGCGCGCGGGCATAAAGCGCCTTGTCATCCATAGCCTAGATCCAGGTTGGGAACGAACTCATCAGCAGGCGAAAATATACCGGATCACCGTCGGCGCGGCGAGGGTCGATGCACCACGATAGTTCAAGCCGGCCGTAGAGCCCTCACATTTAGTGCGCAGTCAAGCGCCGAGATTCGGCTCTACAACATCTATTCAATTGATGTTTAGGAGAATTTATATTTCGCGCATCGGGTTCCCTGTCTGGCACCGGCCTTGCACTGCGTTCAATGTCAACGGCATGCAGAGGACATTGCCATGTACCAGCAGATCGTGATCATAGATGACTCCACTGAGCGCACCACTCTTCTCGCTCAGGCTTTGCGCGACAGCGGCTATGGCGTGATGACCCTTCAAGTACGAAACAACGAGGAACTCCACGCAGGATTGGACAGACTCAAACCCGATTTCCTGGTGATCGGCGATGAAGTCGTCATCGACCTCAAAGCGGACGATAGCAGCGACATGCTGCAGGAACTTGGCATCGCCTGTTGAACGGTTGTCGTATAACGGCCGCACCGCTTTCCCCCGGGTGTGGCCGGGAGGAACTTGTCATATAGGACATCACCTATGAGCCAGTCGCTGAATTTTCCCCGCCACGGTGATAAGCGCAATTCCGATTTTTTCGAAACCTTCCTCAAACGTCTCCTCGAAGAACGGGACCGTGTCGGGCTGACCAAACTGATCCACGAAATCGATGCCCTGATGATTACCGTGGAACCGGGCCATTCCATCGATTACGTTGCCGAATTGTGCCTGATGACCCCCTATCACTATATGGTCACGCTGGAAAGTGAATCCCATCTGACCCACGTCATGCGCATCGATCTCAACTCGCCGGACATCCTGGTACGCGAAGTGAAGGATCCCAACATCCGCGGTATCTTCCGTAGCCTCAACGAGGTCTATCCTATCGGCTCCTACAAACCCAACAGCCGCTATATGGGGGAAGTACTGCGGGTCACCGACCTGCACAGCGTCGTCCGCCTGCAGCGCGAACGGGAGTTCCGCTTTTTCTCCCAGGACGAAATTCGACGCTTGGAACTGCCCGGCAACCTGGCGGTAAGCAAACCCTCACCGTACACCCATAACATCGTCGCCTATCTGGAACGGGAACCGGATGAACTGCGGGTATACGCCCTGGGTTTGAGCACCATTCGCGGCGACGTGCAGGAGGCCTATCTGGCCGCCAAGGAGCTGCAAAAACGGCTGCGCATCGACGACCTCATCCTGCCCATCGACCACCTTGCCACCCGCGTCTATAGCCAGAACCGTGAGGTAGCCATACTCGAATATCTTTCATGGTCCAGTTATTACTATTGGGGTTCCTACGATATCAAGGACCAGAATTCATCCACCAACGTCACCAAGAGTGTGCATCACTCCCGGGAGCTGCGCAGTCCGGCCAAGGTATTCACCGCCAACAACACGCCGTACTTCGTCAATCACCTGGAAAAACTGCCCTCGCCCACCGAGACCTTCGTGCGTAACTACGGACCTCGTTTGCATCACATTGCCGTCGCGGTGTGCGACGGTGAAACCGACGGCCAGGAGAATATCGAATACGTGGTGAACGCCATCCGTGACCAGGGCAAGGATTTTTTGCTGGACGTGATCGGTTCCAAGCAACAGGGATTGAAGCAGATCTTTTCCAGCGCCTCCGAACATTCGTCGCTGATCATCGAATACGTGCAGCGTTTCGGCGACTTCGACGGGTTTTTCGCCAAGGACAACGTCGCCGAGCTGACGCGGGCCGCCGGTGTCGAGGAGGAATTGCTGGAGATGGAGGCGCAGTCCTCCAGCATCGCCGGCTGATCCGTTTTCGCCCCGTCATGGTGCATTCCGCACCGCGCAGGCGCGCCAAAGGCATGCGACCATTGACCTTTACTCAAACACGCTTGACGCTAAAGTCAATGTAATCAGTAAACTGCATCCTCGTCGGCCGTTGCCGCGTGACGCCACATCATGAAGCATGGCTTGGCATGGAGCCTGCTATTTACCTACGTAAGAAGAATTACCGGAAAAGTAGGCTCATGGGTTTCAATTGGAAAGGGTACGCCACCAACGGCTTTTACGACGAGATGATCCGCGCGGACGGCGCTCCACGCACCCTGGCGCAAGGCATGGTCAACCACCTCCAGCAACTCAGCAGCGAGGAACTGCGCATGCGCCAGCAAGCGGCGGAATCGGCCATCGTCAAGATGGGGATCACCTTCACAGTCTATAGTGAAGGCAACAATATCGATCGCGCCTGGCCCTTCGACGTCATTCCACGCATCATCGCCGCCAAGGAATGGCAGACCACCGAGGCGGGCCTGCGCCAACGCATGCAGGCCCTCAATCACTTTATCGGCGATCTCTACGGCGAACAGCGCATCGTCCGCGACGGCGTGTTCCCGGCGGAACTGCTGGCCGACTCGAAAAACTTCCGCCGCGAATGCATGGGAATCCGACCGCGCCACGGGGTGTGGGCCCATATCTGCGGCAGCGACCTGATTCGCGATGACAGCGGCAACTTTTATGTCTTAGAGGACAACCTGCGTGTCCCCTCCGGCGTATCGTATATGCTGGAAAACCGAGTCCTTACCAAGCAGGTATTCGGCGAGCTGTTCGCCGACTACAGCATCCAGCCCCTGGCGGACTATCCCAATCACCTGTTCGATATGCTGGCCTCCACCTCCCCCAACCGCGACATGTTCCCCGAGGTGGTGGTCATGACCCCGGGTATCTATAACTCGGCCTATTTCGAACATTCCTTCCTGGCGCAACAGATGGGGGTGGAATTGGTGGAAGGCTCCGATCTGATCGTGGGCGACGATGACTGCGTGTACATGAGCACCATCGACGGCCCACAGCGCGTCGACGTCATCTACCGCCGCATCGACGACCTCTTTCTCGATCCCGAGGTCTTCAACAAGGATTCGACGTTGGGGGTGCCGGGCCTGATGCGCGCCTGGCGCAAAGGCAATGTCGGGCTGGCCAACGCGCCGGGTTCCGGGGTGGCGGACGACAAGGTGGTCTACGCCTTCGTCCCCAAGATCATCAAATATTACCTGGACGAAGAACCCATCCTGCCCAATGTACCCACCTATGTGTGCCTTGACGGCAAGGAACGGGACTACGTACTCAACAACCTCCACAAGCTGGTGGTCAAACCCGCCAACGAATCGGGCGGCTACGGCATGCTGATCGGCCCAACGGCGAGCAAAAACGAACTGGAAGAATTTGCGCGCCGCATCAAGGATGATCCGCGCAACTATATCGCCCAACCCCTGCTCAAGCTCTCCACGGTACCCACCGTGTGCGGGGACAACATTGAGCCGCGCCACGTCGATCTACGGCCCTTCATCCTCCAGGGTGAAAAGATGTACGTGACGCCGGGCGGCCTCACCCGTGTGGCGTTGCGCAAACATTCGACGGTGGTGAATTCTTCCCAGGGCGGCGGCAGCAAGGATACCTGGATCGT
>CAYWIQ010000010.1:0-16930 GCA_964458405.1 uncultured Chromatiaceae bacterium | reverse complement strand
AGCCGGGTTCGACGACCGAGCGTGGTGTTTGCGAGGGAGAACGTCGGCGCGCAGCACCGAATAGGACCTCCCTCTCCGCCATCCCGTTGTCATGTGGCATAAGTCTAAGCATATCGTTTTGCCGACTTCGAACCCTAGAGGCATTCTAGGCACCGGGGGCGATAACTGGGCGCGATCCTCGGTTAGCGTATATTGCTCGAAGCGGCGATGCATAGCAGCGGTGAGGTTTTAAGAAGCTTGTAGGCCCGCCCTCCGCCATGCAGTTGAGGCATGGGGAGCATTGATGGCCTTAGCTCGTCAGAATGAGATCATGCCCGGGTGAATTAGCCGAGTTAACGATCGATAGAGCTGCTTGCAAGGTAAGTGTTGGTCATAATGGAAACGAGTGTTGAAGTGATGGAAGTCAACATCACTCTCTTTGTCATCGTAATGAGGTTAGCATAAGACTGAAAATGATTATGCGCTCTGCATACATGATTTGCTGAATTGATATCGCGCTTTCACTCTTTAATCATATGCCAATTGTTTGATGAGCCTTCATTGCATCAAGCGCGATGGATCTCAATGCCCGGCCATTTTCTCTCTTTAAATATAAGGTTTATCGGCGAGATTTTTTGAACCCCTGTTTGGTTGAGGAGTCGAATTATGGTCTCGTGCGCGCAGCGTAGCTGAACGAAGTCGTTGTGATTGCCGGGAGGGTCATTACGCACTTTGTTGGCGTAGAAGACATAAAGGAGGCAGGTATATGAAAGTAATCTGGAAAAATACATTATGCATGCTCGCCGGTTTGTGGTTGTGGGTTTCACCGTTCATTTTGCATTTCAAGTTGGGCTCAGGGGCTTCCAGTGACGCTGATGTCGTTGGGGTCGTCATCGGTTCCTTATCCATGATGGCGATTGCGACGCCTCAAAAATGGGAAGAATGGGGTAAGGTAGTGTTGGGCGTATGGTTATTGGCATCACCTTGGCTGTTGGGTTTCAGCCATCAGACCTTGGCGACCTATGACATGATAATCGTTGGCTTACTGGTTGTGGCGCTATCGTTGTGGTCGTTGGCCACGCGAGCCGTGCCGCAGCAGGTTGCTACGTAGTTATCCGCAAAAACTAATCTCTTCATGGTGGATGAGGCGGGAGCAGGATCCAGCTCTCCCGCCTCATCGGTTTTCTTTAGCTAGTCAAAATTGCCGCGACTGACAGATGTTGGACGTCTCTCGGCCGACTTTGTGATCGCTGTAATGTTCCCGAAAGATGTGGATTTTAGAAAGTAATCGGATGCTGATTGGCAAGGCAGCATTCGCTGGCCCTAATATTTTATCGCCGGTTTTCTAAGGCTTAAGAGTTTACATACATATTTTATGGAAAGAGCTTCTTGCTTGTGGATTTGATTGGCAAGAACTTGTAGGAGGGGAAAGTTCAACCTGGAGCCGGTGATAACAAGATTTCCGGCTAAACCGGCCTGTTACGATTGCCGATACCAGAGAGGATACCCACACGCATCCGAGCCTTGACCCCCATGCATGCCATCCTTTCTCCTTTGTTTGTGACCAGCCCCGAGCGTCTGCGACTGTCGGAGGTCATAGGCGCTTTGAGTTATGCCCTGGATCTGACCGAGGGGCAACCGCGCGGGCATTGTTTGCGCTGCTGCTGGATCGGTATGCATATAGGCAAAACCCTGGGCTTGGGTCAGGACGAATTATGGGATTTGTATTACACCCTGCTCCTCAAGGACGCAGGATGTAGTAGTAACGCCGAACGCTTGTGCCAGTTGTACGGGCATGACGATATCGATACTAAGCGGAACTTCAAGCGTGTTAACACCCAAAGGATCAATCAACTGGCTCGATTCGTATTCGAGCATACGGCACCCGGGCATGGGCTTGGTGAGCGGGTTCAGCGACTTCTTCATCTTATCCTAAAAGGTGAACGCCTAGCCAATGAGCTGGTGACGACCCGCTGCGAACGAGGTGCTCAGATCGCCAAGCAATTGGGTTTCAATGACAGAGTGGCTGCCGGGGTACATAGCTTGGACGAACATTGGAACGGCAAGGGTCGTCCTGAGCAATTGGCAGGAGAAAATATTCCTTTGGGATCACGTATCGCCTTGCTGGCCCAGGTAGTCGATGTCTTTTATCAAATCGATAGCGCCGAGACTACGATGACGGAAATTCGCCACCGTAAAGGGATGTGGTTCGATCCACTGGTCGTAGAGGCGTTCGAACGTGTTGCCGCCGATGCCGCCTTCTGGGAGGCGTTGTCGGATCCAGCGATCCCGGATCGGGTATTCGCCATGGAGCCGGCCGCGCACATCACCTATCTCGATGACGATAAACTTGATGCTATCGCGGCGGCCTTTGCTCAAGTGGTGGACGCAAAGAGTCACTTCACCTACGGACATAGCGAGCGAGTGGCACAATACAGCGAACTGCTGGCGTCCCGTTTGGCAGTGGATGAGGGCCGGCGCCGCTGGTTGCGCCGCGGCGCATTGCTGCATGATATCGGTAAACTTGGTGTGAGTAATGCAGTGCTCGATAAGCCCGAGCAACTGGACGCGGATGAATGGGAGAAGGTGCGGACACATCCGCGTTTGACTGAAGAAATCCTTAGTCACATCACACCGTTCCGGGAACTGGCGCGTGTGGCGGGCGCCCACCACGAACGCCTGGATGGTAAAGGCTATCCCGCCGGGATAAGCGCTGAGGCCATAAGTTTGGAAACCCGCATTATCACCACTTGTGACATCTTTGATGCCATTACCGCCGATCGTCCTTATCGTGAAGCGATACCTGTAGAGCAGGCGCTGCAAATAATGGAAAAGCTGCGGGGGAAGTCGCTGGATGACGACTGCCTCGACGCCTTAATTAAATGTCTTCCGGACTTTAATCTGCAATGAGTTAATAAACGGTAGCTGTTAGGGCGGGTTGCGTCTGTTCACCAGATACAGCGATGTACCACATGTTCATCTTTCAAAAATTCCTCTGCCTGGGCGCCTTGTAACATGGCGAAGGTCGCCAGCATTCCCGCCTCGATACAGGTTTGCGCCGCAACGGTTACCGAGCGCGGGCCGTCGGGTATCGGCCAGCCGGTTTGGGGATCGAGGATATGGCTGTAGCGTATCCCGTCCTTAAACAGAAAACGCCGGGCGTCGCCGCTGGTGGCGACGCCGCCGCGGTGCAGATGCAAGATGGCGGCATGCTGGTCGCCGTTACCATAGGGGTCGTTGATGCCGATGATCCACTCGCTGTTGTCGCGGCGAGGACCGCTGATATGCATATCGCCCCCGAAATTGACGAGGATGCTTGCCGACGAGGCTTGGCCGCATAATTGGGCGCAACGGTCCACTGCGTATTCCTTGCCGATGCCGCCAAAGTCCAGTTCCATGCCGGGAGGTAGGATGAAAATGGGATTACGCCAGGTGACCTTGGACCAACCAATATGCTTCAACAGGGCGTCGACGCCGGCCTGCGACGGTATGCGGTCGGAACCGTCGAAACGCCATGCCTTGCGCAGGATGCCCGATGTAATGTCGAACTTGCCGCCGCTCAAACGGTAACATTGATCGGCATAGTCCAGCAGTCGCGCTGTTTCGGGATCAACGTCGATGGGGCGTCCCTCGGAGCGATTTATTTTCGAGGTTTCACTGTCATCTAGGTAACGACTGTACTTGCGTTCGATGCGCAGCGCCTCTGCTTGAACCAACTCGCTCAGGGAGCGCGCCAGCTCGGCGTCGTCGCTGTCGATGAGGATTTCGCATGGACTGGCCATGCAGGCGAAGGAGCCGCGCCAGTGGCCGGCGCTTTCCATCCATTCACAATGCATGGAGGACTCCTTATGGCTGCCAGGGCCGGGGGGCTAACCGGTCCTAGAATGTAAAGGTGTATCCCAACTGCCCATAGACGGCGTCCAGTCCGGGATAGAGATCCAGATTGCGTTGCACGCCGATCGCGTCGGCGGGATGACTGTTGCCGGTCTGCTTCATATAGACGACGCGCGCATTCAGTTCCCCGTCCTGGCCGATCTCCATAGCCAATTTCAGGCCATAACTCTTGGAGGTCATCTCCGCCAAACGATAGTCGGCGCTGGCGTAGCTGGGAAGGGTGGCGCCGTCCACCAGGCTGTGGTGGTAGAAGTTGGCCGCGCTCTGGGTATAGTAACGGAATTGCGGTTCCAGGTAAAAATTACTACCCAGATCGAAGTGATAATGCAGATCGAAGGTATTAGAGCGAATCCCCCAGTCGTCCCAGTAATAGCGGTAAGAAAAGTGAATCGCATCTTCAGTAAGATGATAGACCGTCTTCCAATACAGCGATTGGCGCAAGCGCGAATCGGGTCTCAACTCGGTGCGGTAATCCACCGTTTCACCGGTGATGGGATCGATCATGCTGATGATCTTATAGGGATCGGTGAGGTAGCCGTTGGACACACCGAGGCTGTAATTGAGCTGCATCAGGGTGCGGCGGTTGACCACCTGGGTGACGCCGATGATGCCGTCGATACTGTCCTTGCGTTTGGTTTGCCGAACGCTGCCGCCGTTGACAATGGTACTGGTAGAGCTGGAGCCGCTGCCGGTGCTGATCACCGCGCCCGATGCAGTGGTGATGGCATGCAGCACCGAACTGGCGGTCGAAGAAGTCGTGGAGGGGGTGGTGAGCGCGTCCTCAAAATGGTAACTGGTTTCTTCACCGCCGCTGTCGGAGGAAGCGGTGGAGCTGGTGCTCGCCGCGGCATAGGCGCTGGCCAGTGGTGTCAGGCCCTGCGGGACAATTCCACCGGCCGGTTCGACGCTGTCCAGACTGCCGGAGATGCCGGCGCTGAGGGTGGTCAACTTGTCGTTAAAATCCCGCGTTAGGGTGGCGCTGGCCCCTAGGGAGTTATAGTCCTTTTCCGTGGAGGCGTTGGCGCCCAATACCGATTTAGTGAGCCGGTCCAACGGTTGTTCCCACTCCAGCGAAATCGCGTAGCGGCGATCGGAGAAACTCTTGATAGGTAGGGTGTTGGCCGGAGTGGTATCGGTACTGCTGAAGGTCTGTGATTGATCGCTCATGGTCGCCCCATTGGGCGAGGCGCCGGTGATGACGTCGACCGTCGGCGTGACCGTCACGGTTTCGCCATCCCCCATGGGTTGGGTAACTCTGGCGGTCGCTTCGCTGACCTTAACGCGCCCCCCATGTTCTGCGTAGTAAAGCAGGGCGGTATCCGCTTGGGTGGCATCGCTGTTGGTAGCGGCGATGGCGGCGGGAGAGGCGATCCCAAGCAGTCCGTAACTGGCCGCCGTGAGGGTTGCGCGTATACGGGAAGGCCTTTCTAATTGCATCCACAACCCCCGCCACCGATGCTTTGGCCGCCGCTGGCGGCCTCTTTACTAAAGTACACGTGTTCATCCAGGGCATTGTCCACGGGGGCGGGGACCAGCTGCATCTTCTTCTGTGAGAGGAGATCGCGGTCCCAAGGTTTGACGGTTGAGCAGCCGCCGATGACAAGCGCCGCGAGGGTAATGGCGGTGAGAGTCAAAATTCTCATGGTGCTAATTTCTCAATGTACTGCGTAGGGTTTCTTCCAGATCGGTGGTGTCTTCATCGCGGAAGCCGATGTGTACCGCCTGGATCTTGCCGGAACGGTCGATGATGAAGGATGACGGCATACCCGGGACATGATAGCTTTCCGCCACCTTGCCTTGCGGATCGTAGGCTATGGTGAATTTGGCGGGAACCTCATTTAAGAACTTTTTGGCGAGGTCGTGCTGCTTATCTAGGTTGACCGCCACGACGGCGAGCCCCTTATCGCTGTAGCGGCGCTCCATTTCATTCATCCAGGGAAAAGATTTGCGGCAGGGCGGACACCAAGATGCCCAGAAATCGAGATAGACCACTTTGCCTTTCAGGTCGGCCAGCGCCAACGTGCCGTCAGTCGTAGGCAATTCGAAATTTGGCGCCGTCTCCGCTGCTGCTGCGGTTTGGTAGAGCCCCCAACCCAGAATAAGAAAAAGTATAAGCCGGTTCAGTGTTGCATATGCCATGGGTCGCCTATTGTTTTGAGTAAATTTACGTTCGCAGCGGATGCCGACGCCATCCTCGGAGGGCTTTGGCAAAAGGGTGGAGAAAATGGCGATTGAGATCGCATGTTTGCTCCATACCAACGGGCACGACATGGTATGCATTTCATCCTTAATTAATGCTTAATTCGCCATCATTAACTAGAATTTCAGACTGTACTACCTTGGCTCTAGCCATATCGACATACTGCCGTTCCCACAATCGGTCTATACAATGGCAAATTGCGCGCCAACCCGTTAATGACTTGAAATTGTTAACCTGGGCGGGAAATTTGAGTAAAAAATACTACGCAACAATTTGCAGCCTGCAATTCTTGTTAACAAGTTTTGCAGAACAAATGTGAGATAACTTCCCAGCGGGTTGGATGATAGCAGTTGAACAGAAACAGAGGCACGCCTTGTCGATGTCGATTCATGTAAAAAATTGTTAAATGTAAGACGCGGTCAGTGAAAGATAAGAATTATGGCGAATATTGTGCTTGTAGGGTTTTGATGTCCGTGATGACTTCGGTGCTGTGGGTGTCGGGGTCGACGTCGCGGTAGATTTTGGCGATGTGGCCTTGAGGGTCGACGATAAAGGTGTGGCGTCGTGCCACATGGATAAACAGAAAGGACCAATAGGCATTATAACGTTTAGCGATCTTGCCTCCATCATCTGCCAGCAGGGGAAACGGCAGATGGTATTTCTTAGCGAAGTTGCCATGACTATCGGCACTGTCCAGGCTGATGCCGACGACTTGAGCGTCCAAGGCATGCAGTTGGGCGATGTCGTCACGGAAGTGACAGGCCTCTTTGGTACAGCCCGGCGTATCGTCCTTTGGATAAAAATACACCACCAGCCATTTTCCGGCATAGTCGGACAGCTTGTGCAGCTTGCCGTTTTGATCCGCCAGGGCAAAGGGGGGCGCGGGTTGTCCCACCGCTAGGGGATCGCCATGGGCATTTGAATAACCGATCAGGGCAAGCAGTGCTAACAAACTGCTGGATAAGGTTCGGCGGGGTGCCATGCCGTTGTTCCTGTTGTGGGGCTTGGTAGTGGTGATGCGGCCTATTCTACGGGCAAGCGCCGTTGGAGAACAGCGGGCATCTGGGTGGTTTTTTATTTGCCTCCGCTTCTTGATAGGATACGGCTATGACACTCACCGAATTACGCTATATCGTGGCGGTAGCCCGCGAGCATCACTTCGGACGCGCCGCAGCGGCCTGTTTTGTCAGTCAACCTACCCTCAGCGTTGCCATAAAGAAGCTCGAGGACGAATTGGGTATCGTCCTGTTTGAACGCAGTAAGAGCCATGTCAAAGTGACGCCGGCAGGCGAGCGCGTCGTGGCGCAGGTCAAGCGAGTGTTGGACGAAGTCGAGGGCGTCAGACGCATCGCCAAACACGACCAGGATCAACTGGACGGGCCACTGCGTCTGGGCGCTATCTATACGATCGCCCCGTACTTGCTGCCGCAGCTGATCCCGGTGTTGCACAAACTGGCCCCTAAAATGTCGTTGATCATTGAGGAAAATTATACCGCGCGCCTGCAAGAGCGATTACTGGAGGGTGAACTGGATGCCGTCATCATCTCGTTACCCTTTGCCGAGTCGGGTCTCACTGTGGAGACCCTCTACGATGAGCCGTTCATGGTGGTACTGCCGGCTGATCACCCATGGCGGGAGCGCAGCGCCATTGCGGTCAGGGAGCTTGCCAACGAGCCGGTGCTGATGTTGGGCGCCGGCCATTGCTTTCGCGACCAGGTCTTGACTGTATGCCCCGAATGCCAGCGTAGCGCTGCCGGCGAGGATCCCGTAGCGCGGGCGATGGAAGGGAGTTCGTTGGAGACCATTCGTCACATGGTCGCTTCCGGCTTGGGTATCACCGTGTTGCCGTGTACAGCCACCGGCGCCGATAAGTACGCGCAGCGGCTATTGGTGTTGAAGCGCTTCAAAGCGCCGGTGCCCAAGCGTCGGGTGGCCTTGGCGTGGCGCAACGGGTTTTATAGGCCGCAGGCCGTCGCGGTGCTGGCCAAGGCGATCCGCGCCTGCAAGCTGAGTTGCGTGGAGTTCGTCGTCAAGTAACGCCTTCATTATGGTTGTTATCTGTTCGTGATATTTTGGGAATTAATTGGATGTATTGTTGATCCAGTCCTAAGACATGCAACGTGCCTCCGGCCATGGACCTGCTTTGCCTCCAGCGGCGCTCGATCCGCTGACGTGCCGGGCGCTATCAAGCGCCCGCAACGGGTTTAGGGCTAGTCGCCGCTGATCACGGACTGTATTTATTTTTCTGAGGAGTGGCAGGATGAAAAAGTGGCAATGCATAGTATGCGGCTTTATATATGATGAGGCAGTGGGTTTGCCGGAAGAGCATATTGCACCGGGCACGGCATGGGAGGATATTCCGGCTGAGTGGCAATGCCCGGACTGTGGTGTTGCCAAGGCGGATTTTGAAATGGTCATGATCGCCTAGGTAGTCTGTCAATAGCATGGTAAAAGTAAACGAAGAAGCTATAGCGCCCATCGTCATCGTCGGCAGCGGTCTGGCTGGTTATACCCTGGCCAAAGAAGTGCGCAAGTTGGCAGCCGAAGTACCGCTGCATCTCATTACCCGTGACGCCGGTGATTTTTATTCCAAACCGATGTTGTCCAACGCCCTTGCCAAGGGCAAGAGCGCTCAGGACTTGGCCAGCGCCAGCGCCGAGAAGATGGCGGCCCAATTGCAGGCCACTATTTGGCCGCACACCGAGGTAACGGCCATCGATAATGCGGCCCACACGATTACGGCCCGTGGTGAGGTGTTGCACTATAGCAAGTTGGTGCTGGCGGTAGGTGCACAGCCGATTCCGCCTCCATTGGCGGGGAGTGCTGCGGCTGAGGTGTGCTCAGTGAACAATTTAGCGGACTATGCCCGCTTTCGTGAGCGTGTCGAGCAGGCACGGCATGTCGTGGTCATTGGCCCAGGCCTGATCGGCTGCGAGTTCGCCAACGACATAGTATCAACCGGCAAGGTGGTCACGGTTGTCGGTCCCGCTAGCGAACCGCTGGATCGTTTGATGCCGCCCGAGGCCGGGCGGCTGCTGCGGGAAGCCTTGACGACGGCCGGTGTGCGCTGGCATTTAGGTGTCACCGTGCAACACGTCGACCATGGTGACAATAATAATTTCGAACTACAGCTTTCTGATGGTCGGTCTATCGGAGCAGATCTGGTGTTGTCCGCCATCGGTTTGCAACCAAATGTAGAGTTGGCGCTCAAGGCCGGTATGGCCACTCGACGCGGTATCACCGTCGATCGCTATCTGGAATCCAGCGCCAAGGACGTGTACGCCTTAGGCGATTGTGCCGAGGTGGAAGGCCTGGTGCTACCGTTTGTCATGCCCATCATGCAGGTGGCGCGCGCCTTGGCCAAGACCTTGACGGGAACGCGCACTGCGGTGAGTTATCCCGCCATGCCGGTGGTGGTGAAAACACCCGCCCATCCGGTGGTGGTGTCGCCTCCGCCGCTCGGCAGTGAGGGGAGGTGGGAGGTAACGGTGACCGGCCAGGGTGCTCGTGCCCTCTACCGCGACCGGGGGGGCAAGGTGGTGGGGTTCGCCTTGACCGGCAACGCGGTTACGGAGAAGCAGGCCCTAAGCAAGGAGATGCCGTCTTGGCTGCAATAAACGTGGTTATCGTCAAGTTATCTATAGTGAAGGACGGTGACTCGGTTGACGCATAAAAAAGAACTCTTATCCTGTCCCTAACAGGCTTGATTATTGATATCCGAGGCTGCTTTGCGTCTTGGTGCCTAAAAATAATATTATAGATAGAACGTACGTTTCCATCGTCGAAGGATTTGCTGGATGGAGCAGCTCAAGTCGCTGAGTTACGCCGTTCGCTTGCCGGTGCTTGCCAAGTATCTGGGACAGCTGGCAGTGGTGATGAGCGCCTTGGCCGTGGCGCCGTTGTTGGTCTCGTTATATTTTTCCGAATATTTTCTTAGCGTCCGTTATGCAGTGATCGCGGTGGGATTGTTGGTGGTGGGTTTGCCGGCATCGCGTCTGCGCGCACCGGATAAGATTCAGGGCAACGAGGCCCTCGCCATCACCGGGCTGGCTTTCATCATTTCGCCGCTGATTCTCTCCTACCCCTTTACCGCCTTTGGGGTCCCTTATATCGATGCGTTATTCGAAGCGGTGTCGGGTGTGACCACCACCGGCCTTTCCACGCTACCCAGCGTGATGGATAAACCCCATACCTTCCTGTTCGGTCGTGCCTGGATGCAGTGGTATGGTGGGCTGGGTGTGGTGGTGTTATCGGTGGCTTTATTGACGGGGCATGAGGCCGCGACACGCCGCATGCTCGATCCCGAACTGGGCAGCGAGTCCCTGGCGGTTGCCACACGCATTCACGCCCGGCGGGTGTTGGCGGTCTATTCCTTATTGACCCTGATCGGTACGGCGTTGTTGTGGTGGCTGGTCGGCGACGGCTTTGCCGCAATCACCCATGTTTTAGCGGCGGTATCCACTGGTGGTTTTTCCTCTTTCGATAATAGCGTAGCGGGATTCTCTTCCTGGCCGGCGCGTTTTGTGGTGATGGGGCTGGGCGTGTGCGGCGCCGTGTCCCTGCCCATGTATTACCGCGCCTATCATCATGGTTGGCGCCAGGTCTTCAATGATGTGGAGCTGCGTGGTTTGGTGGTGATGGTGGTTGTGATGGGGTTGGTCCTGATAGGGTTGATGATGTACACCCAGGGGGCGAGTTGGGAGACGGTACGTCAAGCCCTGTTTCTAGATTTATCCGCCCAGTCCACTACCGGGTTCGCCGCTATGCCTATCACCGACCTCGATGCTGGGTCCAAGATCGTGATGATTATCGCCATGGCAATCGGTGGTAGCGTGGGATCGACCGCAGGCGGCGTCAAAATCCTGCGCTTGTTGATCCTGCTGCGGTTGTTTCAGATGACCGTGCGGCGTATCGCGGTTCCCAGTCACACCGTGGTGAAAGTGCAGTTAGGCGGACGCCATTTGGAGGATGATGACCTATTGCGTGCCTTGGTGCTGATGGCCTTGTTCGTAGCGGTAATCGTCTTATCCTGGCTACCGTTCGTGGTGGCCGGTTACGACCCCCTGAATGCCTTGTTTGAAGTGGTGTCGGCCACCGCCACTGTAGGGTTATCCACTGGAATCACCAGTATGGCGCTGCCGGCGTCTCTCAAGGCGTTGTTGTGCGTCGATATGCTTGCTGGGCGACTGGAGATCGTGGCTTTACTAATTATATTGTATCCTGGTACCTGGTTCGGTAGACGGACGGAATCGTTATGAGGATAGTATTCGTCGGTGCGGGATCCCTGGCGGTCATGACCGCCGCCATGCTGGTCAAGCAGGGGCATGAAGTGATTATCGTCGAGCGCGATAAACAGCGCATCGATGAATTGACCACGCAATTGGATTGCGGTTTCGTTCACGGCGACGGCAGCACGCCGGCAATATTGGAGGAGACCAATCCCAAGCAAACGGATTTCCTGTTCTGTCTTACCGGCAACGACCAGGCCAATATCATCACCAGCCTAGTCGGCCGCTCGCTGGGTTTTGCGCGGGTGGTTACCAAGATAGAAGCTTCCGAATTTGAGCATATCTGCATCGAGCTGGGATTAAAGGACACTATCATCCCCGCGCGCACTATTGGCCGTTATCTTGCCGATATGGTCAAAGGGCAAGATCCACTCGAATTGTCGGCCATGATCAAGGATGAGGCCAGGGTATTTTCCTTTGTGGTGCATGCCGAGGAAGAGGGCTCGGTCCAGGATTTGAACTTGCCCGAACAGAGTCGCGTCATTTGCCTATATCGCGACGGTCACTTCATGCTCATCAACGACGATTCCGTGCTCAAGGCGGGCGATGAAGTGGTGATACTGACACATAGCAAACACCTGTCGGAATTCGCCGAGCGCTGGAGCGTTCACGCCTGATACGTTGATCATCCTTTTGTAGGGATTTACCGTCTGGGCCAATGGACGACGTCAAACATATGGAGCCGATCACCCAAGAGGTTGTCTGGCACACACTGAGCGTAGCGGAGGCGTGTGCCACTTTAAAGACCGACCCCGGCAATGGACTCGGCGATGAGGAGATTGCGCGACGGCGGGCCCACTACGGCGACAACACCATCCGCGAACAACGACGTCGCGGTTGGCTGGGCCTGTTGGTATCCCAATTCACCGACTTCATGATCGTGGTGTTAGTGGGCGCGGCGGTCGTTGCCGCGGCCTTGGGCGAGTTCGTCGACAGCATGGCGATCATCGTCATCGTAGTGCTCAACGGCTTGATCGGTTTTCTGCAGGATTACCGTGCCGGGCAGGCCATCAATGCCTTGCGGCGATTGGCGGCGCCTACCGCCAGGGTTCGGCGCAACGGATGCATTTACACCGTGGCCAGCGGTGAAGTTGTTCCCGGTGACGTGGTGATACTGGAATCGGGCAATGTCATTCCCGCCGACTTGCGGGTTTTGGAAGCGGTACAACTGCGGGTCAATGAGGCTTCGCTGACCGGCGAGTCGGTTTCCGTGGAAAAGGTCGAGGAATCGATTTCTGAGCCGCAAACGCCTTTGGCTGAACGTCGCGACATGCTCTACAAAGGCACCATTGTTACTCAGGGGCGAGGCAGCGGTGTGGTGATCGCCACCGGCATGGCCACCGAATTGGGCAAGATCGCCGCTTTGCTGGAGCAGGCCGGCGATACCCACACTCCCTTGCAACGGCGTTTAGCGCGTTTCGGTCGCCGGCTGGCGTTAGCGGTGCTGGCGATCTGCGCGGTGATCTTCGCTGCCGGTTTGTTGCGCGGTGAGCAAGTGTTATTGATGTTCCTTACGGCGGTGAGTCTGGCGGTGGCGGCCATCCCCGAGGCCTTGCCCGCGGTGGTGACGGTCACCTTGGCCTTCGGCGCGCGCACCATGGTGCGTCACAATGCCTTGGTCCGGCGGCTGCCGGCGGTGGAGTCGTTGGGATCGGTGACCTATATCTGTTCCGATAAGACCGGGACCCTCACCGAAAACAGCATGCGCCTCGAGGGCACCTTTGCCGGCGGCAGCTGGTATCAGACCTTGCCCGGCCGCGGTGAGTTGGGACGGCAAATCGGCGCCGCGTTGGCATTGAATAATGAAGTCACCTTAGATGGTGATGGGGGCGTCATTGGCGATCCCACCGAGATTGCCCTCTATCAGGCGGCGCGGGTTGCCGGCTTCCGCAAGGAAGAGATGACGCGGTTGCAGCCGCGCCTTGCCGAGGCGCCCTTCGACTCACAACGTATGCGTATGACCACATTACACTTGGATGGCGAGGGTGCAGTGGCCTACAGCAAGGGTGCGCCGGAGATGATCCTGCCGTTGTGCCGCGATGTTTTAACCACTGAAGGTAACATGCCATTCAATGCTGATGAATGGCGGCAACGGGCCTTGGAGCTGGCTGAACAGGGGTATCGGGTATTGGCCATTGCCTGCCGCCGTTGGTCGACCCGCCCTAGGGATACGGACGCAGCGGCGCTGGAGCGGGAACTTACGCTGCTAGGCCTGCTGGCCTTGTTCGATCCGCCCCGCGCCGAAGCAGCTGAGGCGGTGGCGCAGTGTCGGCAAGCCGGCATCATCCCGGTGATGATTACCGGCGATCATCCGGCCACGGCCCGTGCCATTGCTCAACGTGTCGGTATTTGCGGTGATGATGACCCGGTCATGCTGGGGGGTGAACTGACGGCAATGGATGATGAGAAACTATCGGCGACCGTGGAGGGCATCAAGGTCTATGCCCGGGTCGATCCGGCACAGAAGATCCGTATCGTCACGGCGCTGCAGCAACGCGGCCACTTCGTGGCCATGACCGGCGATGGGGTCAACGATGCGCCGGCGCTGAAGCGCGCCGATATAGGCGTGGCCATGGGGCGTATCGGTACCGATGTGGCGCGAGAGGCCTCGCAGTTGGTGCTGTTGGACGACAACTTTGCCACCATCGTGGCCGCAGTGCGTGAAGGGCGGCGCATATTCGATAACGTCCGTAAATTCATAAAATACACGCTGACCAGTAACTCCGGTGAGATTTGGACCCTGTTTCTCGCGCCGTTCCTGGGCATGCCTATTCCGTTGCTACCCATTCATATCCTGTGGATTAATCTGGTGACCGACGGATTGCCGGGATTGGCGCTTTCCACCGAGATGGCCGAACAGGACATCATGCGCCGCGCGCCGCGACCGTCCAACGAAAGTGTTTTCGCCCACGGCTTGTGGCAACACATGATTTGGGTCGGCCTATTGATCGGCGGCGTATCCCTGTTCACTCAAGCCTGGGCGTTACACGCTGGATCAGCACACTGGCAGACCATGGCCTTCACCAGCCTGACCCTGGCACAGTTGGTTCACGTGTTGGTAATCCGCAGCGAAACGCAATCCTTGTTGCACATCGGCCTGTTGTCCAACCTGCCGCTGTTGGGCGCCGTAGTGCTGACCGTGTTATTGCAATTGGGGGTGATTTACCTGCCGGTGCTTCAGCCGATCTTCAAGACGCAAGCCCTAACTTTCGGGGAATTGTTGTTTTGCTGCACCATGGCCAGCGTCATCTTTGTTGCCGTAGAGATGGAAAAATGGCTAGTGAGACAAGGTTATCTCTATCGTTCCGGTAGTCGTAGCGGTGGCTGAGCATTATTCGGTGGCGTACACCACCTTTTCGCTATTGTCTGCGGGCGTTAACATGTGAAGTGGGCCGGTGCCAGCTAGTAGACGGGGAAAGGCGGCCACCAACACCGTGCGACGAATCATGGCATAATGGCGTCCCTCAAGAGGAATGCAGTGAAAACGGGTGCTCCCGTGCAAGAATGGAGAACGAACATGAAAAAAATGATTCCATCAACACTCTTCATCATTGCCTGCCTGGCCGGTGGCGGGGCTTGGGCTGCGCCCGGCAGCACTTGGAAAGGCAACGCAGAGTTAGGCCTGCTTACCACCCACGGTAATACCAATACCAAAAACATCTCGGCCAAGTTCAAGGCGGTCAACGACCGCGATCAGTGGCGTCATACCTTCAAGGCCGAGGCCTTGAACAGTTCGGAACAGGGCGGTACGACCGCCGAACGCTATTTCGTTTCGGGTAAAAGCGATTTGAAGCTTTCAGAGAAGAGTTATGCATTCGGCCGGCTGACCTATGAAAACGATAGGTTCAGTGGTTACGATCACCGTACCACCGAGACGTTGGGCTACGGTCGCAACATCATTAAGCGCGATACCTTGACCTTGGATCTGGAAGCCGGTCCTGGTGCCAGGCAAAGCAAAGAGACCGCCAGCGGGGAAAACCAATATGAGGGTCTGATTCATGTGGCGGGTAATTTAGAGTGGAAGGTCAGCAACAGCGCCACGTTTGCCGAGGACCTTAGCTCCGATATCGGCAGCAAGACAGGCACAGTGACCAAATCTGTTACTGCGTTGAAGTCCCAAATCGTCGGTAACCTGGCATCCAATATATCCTTTACCGCTAAGTATTCATCACAGGTCCCTGCCGCTGTGACGAAATTGGATACCGAGACGGCGGTGACGCTGGTGTACAGCTTTTAAGGGTTCTCAAAACGGACCGCACTCTGATCCGGAACATATAATACGTCTACATTCCCGGTCAGAGTGCCGTTAATTTTGCTACAGGCTTGCGCGATCAGTGCGGTTTACCGCCCATGTCTATAGCTTTACCTTGCGACAACGAGGTCAAGTAGACCACTAAATGCCTCATCTCAGCGCTGTCATAGGCGGGTGGGGTCCCCTTGATGGCGCCGGCAACGCAATTGCGAACCTGATCTTCCAGGGTGACTAATTTGCCTTTCTTGTTCAGACGCGGAAAGATAGCGGCGGCATTGCTTAGGCTGGGGAGTTTGGTCCCGTCGGGTAATGCCCCCGGCCCCGTGCCGCCATTGTGATGGCAGCTGGTACAAGCCTTGCCGTTCCCGCCGAAAGTGGGATGCATGAATATGTCTTTGCCTTTGGCTATGGCTGCCTGCAATGGGGTGGCTGACTCTGCGGCATAGGCCGCGGCGGTTGGCAAGGCCGTCAGGCATGCTAGCGCATAGGCTGCGAATATCCCGTTGACGGATCGGCATCGCTTGATTTTTTTCATGTTAATCTCCTGCAAGTATAAAGGTAGGGAACGCCTGTTCGACCCGTGTTGTCCTCAATGGTGCCGTAAGGGTTGGGTATCATGGTGGCGTGGTGAACAGTGTAAAGCACTTTCGGAACGGTTCCGTTGGTGGTGGCGATCAATAATTTGGCGGCTGCCGGTTCCCTCATGGCGTACAGAGGATAGCTCTACATCTCTAAGGTGCCTCGCCTTGCAACCGCTATCCTTAGAGATTGCTCTCTATAAAGCCATTTAGTATAATCCCATGCTGTTAGTGCGTGTATTAAAGGTCCCGATTTTAATATGCGCAGTCAGTCAGGAGAGTGACGGCCGGTTGTGGCAAAGATCAGTGGCGATATGGTCCACGAGCTCTAAGCGTGGTATACCAGGCACAGCTATGTCCGGCACAGCCGGCGTAGGTGAAACCCATTGAAATATAAGCGCTTGTGATTATTTTAGGAGTACCTTATGTCCAATCCTTCGGATAACCCATTAGAGAAAATTCAACAAGCGAGTGCCGAGGGGCGGTATGCCGACATCGCCGAGCTCATACCGGAAGAGGCCAGGGGCAATGTCTTCCAGCAACTTTGGTTCCCGACGGTCATCAGCATGATGGACTTTAAGAATTACAAGGAACTCAATAAGACCTGGTTAGCGGATATTCTAAAGTGGCGAGATGAGGATCAACAGGGGGTGCTGCGTTCCAATGCCAACGGCTGGCACAGCACGGTCGATATGCACACCCGCGATGAATTCAAATCCATGGGTCTGCAGTTCCTCCA
>CAYWIQ010000009.1:7785-17529 GCA_964458405.1 uncultured Chromatiaceae bacterium | reverse complement strand
ATCAGGTGGGGGAAGTCCACGTTCCACGGGTGGGGTGGCACATAGGGGCACTTGGTCATGTAGCACAGATCGCACAGGTAGCAGTGGTCGGTCACCTGCCAGAACACCTCCTTGCCCACGCCGTCGATCTCCATGGTCTCGGAGGCGTCAATGGCGTCAAACAAGGTGGGAAAGGCATTGCACAGACTGAAGCAACGCCGGCAGCCGTGGCAGATGTCGAACACCCGGGTCATCTCCGTCAGCAGAGATGCCTCGTCGTAGAACTGCGGATTACGCCACTCCACGGGGTGGCGGGTGGGCGCCTCAAGGCTGCCCTCGCGATGTTCAACCGCTTGGCCGGGGACCTGTGACATAGCCGATGGTCTATCGCCCTGAAGAGGTTCGTTATCCATGCGGACAGGACCGTCAACCGGGGTCGGTGCGCCCGACCCCGCGCTTGACCCGATCCCCCCTGATCAGCTTCCTAAGGTATCCAACGCCTTCTGGAAGCGATTGGCGTGGGAGCGTTCCGCCTTGGCCAGTGTCTCGAACCAGTCCGCGATTTCATCAAAGCCTTCCTCGCGGGCGGCCTTGGCCATGCCGGGATACATATCGGTATATTCGTGGGTCTCACCGGCGATGGCCGCCTTGAGGTTGTCCGAGGTGCCGCCGATGGGCAGGCCGGTGGCGGGATCACCCACGGCTTCCAGGTATTCCAGATGGCCATGGGCATGACCGGTCTCGCCTTCCGCTGTGGAGCGGAAAACGGTCGCCACATCGTTGTAACCTTCCACATCCGCCTTGGCGGCGAAATAGAGATAGCGACGATTCGCCTGGGATTCCCCGGCGAATGCATCCTTCAAATTTTGTTCGGTTTTAGTACCTTTAAGTGCCATTGCAATTCCTCCATTAAGGTAATATTCGCCCTGCCCTCAGCGGGGCCGACATCGGCTTAGACTGAGTCTAAATTCGAGGTGCAACTGTAAACCACTCATCCTCTTCCTGTCAACAATGTGTATTGATTGCGTTTATGGGCCGCCGTTCCGTTGACCATTGTCCGGCCCTGCGCTAACGTGTGGCGCTTCGCAGCAGGAGTACCGGAATTGGCTAAAAAGAAACCGCCCATCGACTTCGAAAGCGCCCTGAAGGAACTGGAATCGCTGGTAGAAAAGATGGAACAGGGGGACATCCGCCTGGAAGACTCGCTGCAACACTTCGAACGGGGGGTCGAACTCACCCGTCAATGCCAACAAGCCCTGCGTGATGCCGAGCAAAAGGTGCAGATCCTCCTTGAAAAGGACGGTCGCGCCGAGACCAAGCCGTTAAGCGATGAAGAATGACAGCGTCGCCCGGCTGCAGGAGTTGATGCCTTATTGGCTCAACCGCGTTGAACATGCCCTGGATCATTGGTTGCCCGCCGCTTCTTTGCACCCCGGCCGTCTCCATGAAGCCATGCGTTACAGCGTCCTCGGCGGCGGCAAGCGGGTTCGGCCGGTACTGGTTTACGCCACCGGCGAGGCGTTAGGCGTCAAACTGGACGCCCTGGACGGACCCGCCTGCGCGCTGGAGCTGATTCATGCCTATTCGCTGATCCATGACGATCTACCCGCGATGGACAACGATGATCTGCGGCGCGGTAAACCCACCTGTCACCGCGCCTTCGACGAGGCGACGGCCATTCTCAGCGGTGACGCCTTACAGTCTTTAGCGTTTTATATCCTGGCCCATGACCCCACCATGCCATCCGATGCCCGGGCGCGGCTGGCCATGGTGGAGACGCTGTCGCTGGCCGCCGGATCCCGCGGCATGGTGGGGGGCCAGGCCATCGACCTGGCCGCCGTGGGCCATAGTCTGGATATCGCCGAACTGGAGGACATGCATATTCATAAGACGGGGGCCCTGATCAGGGCGGCGGTCAAATTGGGCGCCCAATCGGCACCGAATTTGGATATGGCCACCCTCCAGCATCTGGATCACTACGCCAAGTGCGTTGGACTGGCGTTTCAGATCCGCGACGATATCCTGGATATAGAAGGCGACGCCGCGCTGCTGGGCAAGCGCCAAGGTGCCGACCTGGCCTTGAATAAACCCACCTACCCCGCCTTGCTGGGCCTGGACGAGGCCAAAAAGCTGGCGACGCAACTCCATCAAGAGGCGCTGGCCAGCCTGGCGACATTGGACGAACGGGCGGAGCCTTTGCGCGGTCTGTCACATTTTATCGTCGACCGTACCCATTGAACCCCGGTGTTCCCCTTGCATGTGATCGCCCGTCACCCCATAATTCTTGGCTTTCTTTGCGGGCTGCGCGCTGAATCATGACGACTCACGGCCATTTCCCCCTCCTCGACGTCACCGCCTCCCCGGCCGAGTTGCGGCGCCTGTCGGAAAGGCAATTGCTGGAGCTGGCGGCGGAAGTTAGGCAATTTTTATTGGAATCCGTGGGCCGCACCGGCGGGCACCTGGCGGCCAACCTCGGTACCGTGGAACTGTCCATCGCCCTGCATTACGTCTACAACACCCCCGATGATCGCCTGGTATGGGATGTGGGTCATCAGAGTTATACCCACAAGATCCTCACCGGCCGCCGCGAAGGCATGGCCGGCCTGCGGCAGAAAGACGGGATAGCCGGTTTCCCCAAGCGCGAGGAGAGCCCGTATGACGCCTTCGGCGTGGGCCATTCCAGCACCTCGATCAGCGCCGCCTTGGGTATGGCCGTCGCGGCACAGCGTGAAGCGAAAGATCGCAAGGTGGTGGCCGTCATCGGCGACGGCGCCATGACGGCCGGCATGGCCTTCGAGGCCCTCAACCATGCCGGCGACCTGCACACCGATTTATTGGTGATCCTCAACGACAACGACATGTCCATTTCACCCAACGTGGGCGGTCTCTCCAATCATCTGGCGCGCGCCCTGTCCGGCAAGCTCTACGTCACCATGCGCGAGCAAGGCAAAAAGGTATTGAAGAACATGCCGCCGGTATGGGAGCTGGCGCGCCGCGCCGAAGAACACGTCAAGGGGATGGTGATCCCCGGCACCCTATTCGAGGAACTGGGCTTCAACTACATCGGCCCCATCGACGGCCATGATCTGCCCACGCTGATAAAAACCTTGCGTAATCTGCATGACTTGAAAGGACCGCAGTTCCTGCACATTGTCACCAAGAAGGGCAAGGGCTACAAACCCGCGGAAGACAACCCGTGCGGCTATCACGGCGTCTCCGCCTTTGATCACCGCACCGGCACCATGAATACCAGCAAGGCGGCACCGCCTACCTATACCGAGGTATTCGGCCAATGGTTGTGCGACATGGCGGACCACGATCCGCACCTGGTGGCCATCACCCCGGCCATGCGCGAAGGTTCCGGCCTGGTAACCTTTTCGCAACGCCATCCCGACCGTTATTTCGACGTGGGCATCGCCGAACAGCACGCCGTCACCCTGGCCGCGGGTATGGCTTGTGATGGATTGAAACCGGTGGTCGCCATCTATTCCACCTTTCTGCAGCGCGCCTATGATCAACTGATCCACGATGTCGCCATTCAGGACCTGCCGGTGACCTTCGCCATCGATCGCGCCGGCTTGGTGGGCCCGGACGGTCCAACCCACGCCGGCAGCTTCGATCTCAGCTATCTGCGCTGCATTCCCAATATGGTGGTCATGGCCCCCGCCGATGAAAACGAATGTCGGCAAATGCTGACTACCGCCCACGCCTTAAACCAACCAGCGGCGGTACGTTATCCCCGCGGCACCGGTCCCGGCGTTCCCGTGCAAAAGGCCTTGTCCGCCCTGCCCGTTGGCAAGGCGGACATCCTCCGCGAGGGCCGCGACGTGGCCATCCTGGCCTTCGGCAGTATGGTCCAGCCGGCCTTGGAGGCGGGGGAGCGCCTGGGGGCCACGGTGGTCAATATGCGATTCGTGAAACCGCTGGATGAGGAACTGGTGATCCGCCTCGCCGCCGAGCATGCGCTACTGGCCACCGTGGAGGAGAACGCCGTCATGGGCGGTGCCGGCAGCGCCGTCGGCGAATGCCTCGCCGCCCAAGATTTATCCCCATCCATCATCCACATAGGTCTGCCTGACCGCTTCATCGAACATGGCAGCCGTGGCGAATTACTGGCGGAATGCACCCTCACCGCCGATGACATCCTCGATCAGATCACAAACCGCCTCCAACAAATTGCCCCGCCCAAATCCACGGCAAAGATAAACTCCTACTGATTTAGTTTATAATTGGCGGTTGCCATGGCTCCTAAATACACACTCAAGGTCATTACCGACTTCGCCGCCGCACACGCCTTGCGCGACTACGCGGGCGAATGCAGTCAGCTACACGGTCACAACTGGAAGGTGGAGGTGGAGGTAATCGCCACCGACCTGGATGAGGTGGGTATGGGCCTCGATTTCAAGGCCATCAAGGTCCAAGCCCGGGAGGCCTTGGGGCGTCTTGATCATCGCCACCTTAATGAAATCAAGCCATTTGATGTCATCAACCCCACTGCGGAGAATATCGCCGCCTATTTATACCGGCAATTGTCCAACAGCTTGAACGGGCCGCGCACCCGGATCGGCGCCGTGACCCTGTGGGAAACCGAACGCGCCTGCGTGCGTTACACGGAGGAATGAGAGTTATGCCATCCGCCAGCGCTTCCATCGTCGACGTCCAAGGCAGCCGCGATACCCGCCGTCTGGCCATCGACAAGGTCGGCATCAAGGATATCCGCCACCCGATGGCCGTGGTCGATCGCGGCGGCGCCGTACAACATTCGGTGGGTCAGTTCAGCCTCTATGTGGATCTACCCCACGACAGACGCGGCACCCATATGTCACGTTTCGTCGAGATCCTCAATCGCCACCAAGAGCCCCTTTCCTTGGTGACTGTAAGAGGACTGTTAGACACTATCAAGACCGATCTAAACAGCGAAAGCGCCTTTTTGGAAGTGCGGTTTCCGTACTTCGTCGCCAAACAGGCACCGGTATCGGGGGTAAGCAGCCTGTTGGATTACGATGTCAGTCTGGTCGGGGAAGGTCGCGGTGATAGCGTCGAGGTCGCGATCAAGGTGGTCGTCCCGGTCACCAGTTTGTGTCCGTGCTCCAAGGAGATTTCGGACTATGGCGCCCATAATCAGCGTTCCCACATCACGCTGACGGCCAGCATAGACAATGACCTGTGGATTGAAGACCTTATCGACCTGGTAGAAAACGAGGCCTCCTGTCAAATTTACGGCCTCATCAAACGACCCGACGAAAAGTTCATCACTGAACAGGCCTATGACAACCCCAAGTTTGTAGAAGATCTGGTACGTGACATCGCGGCCCGTCTGAATCTTGACGACCGGGTACGCGCCTACAGCGTGGAATCGGAAAATTTCGAATCAATACATAATCATTCGGCCTATGCGGCCATTCGCCGCGACAAGACGCCCCCCTCATTACAGCAAGCTTAATTAGCGCCATCCAGCGGGCGTTAAGCTCTCCTTTCTATTCAAGTTTTTGCCACAAGCGCCGTTACCGTCCATGATGCAGCGAGTAGCGATCACCCCGTTAAAACCGCGGCATTCAAGATCGTGTGGGAAGGCTTCTGCTGCAATGACTCAGTACGCAATTTAAAGCCCTGGTTGGGGAACGCAGAAACAGGAAAGCTGGACATGAAGTGGACACACCACACGTTACGCATGAGCAATTCATGGGCCAATGAACGCGCATGAAATCGCCCCATAGACCTAGCATATCCCGTCTATGTGGATTTCCACTGGCTTGGCTTATCGCCGCTGCGCTGGTGCTTTCGCCTTGCCTTGCCGCGGAGGCCGCTTCGAACTACGAAAGCGAGTTCATCCCCTTCCCGGAAGTCACCCTCCACTTCTTCGACAAAGACGTCCCCAATACAAAACAACACGGCTCCGCACCGTTGGTGGATTTCTTCTACACCGCGCAATATAACGATTGGCGAGTATTGAGCGAGTTGCTGGTTAGTGACGATGAACGCGACCTGGAACGCCTGATTATCGGCCGGATCACACCTGAAGGCCACCAATATTGGTTCGGCCGCAACCATACCGATTTGGATCAATGGAACCGTCTATTCCATCGTGAAACCTATCTGCAAACCAGCATCCATCGACCCGGCATCATTGAATTCGAAGATGATGGCGGCGTGCTACCCGCCCATATCACCGGCCTGTCCATGGAAGACAACAACAACCTCAACGGCCATAACTTAAATTATCGATTCACTATCGGATTAGGCCCCAGCCTAAAGCAGCAACACCTGGTGCCATTGGATCTTCTCAAACCCAATCAGGGCTCACATGACCTGAGCCTCACGGCCATCGTTTCCGACCAAAGCGCGGGAGACAACTTCAAGGATAGCGGCCTGTTCATAGGCTATACCGTCATTCCTTCGAATGTCTCCACCATATCTAAAATCAAACAGGGCGTGGTAGGCGCTTATACGAATTACAGCATAAACCCCAAGATGATATGGCGGGCCTCCGCTTTTTATGTTTCCGACGATGTTGAACTGGCAGGCGGCAACAACAAACAAAATTCGTTCGGCTATGCTTATATCCAACCCGAATACAACCTCAATATGTCCTGGACCTTTTATGGGCGTGTGGAAGCGAATGCGGGAATTCATGATGACCTCTTCGTTCAGCAGATCCCTTCCTTCATCAGCGATCGCACCCTGGTTGGCACGCGCTATCAAATGGAAAACAGCCAGGTCATCAAATTCGAAGTAGCCAAACTTCATCAATACGGTCAACGCTTCATGGCCGCGGAAGTCCAATGGAGCGCCGCCCTCCAATGAAGCGTATATATTACCGCCTAACTTTTTTGGCTCTATTACTGCTGGCCAATTCCTTTAGCTTGGCAGCCAGTAGCCCCAATCGCCATCTCGTTCTGGTAACCGATTCAGCGACAGGTGTAACCTCGCTGTCCACTAGTGAAATCCATAAGCTATTCCTGGGCCTGCCCCTTGAAAAGGGAGGGCATACCCTAGAGGCCGCCATCAATCAAAGCGACCCGTTCCTCTATGAAATATTCCTGCAGAAGATCGTCTACATGTCGTCCATTTCTTACAAGCGCCATCTTCTGTCCAACATAATTCAGCTCGGCGGACGACGACCGCAAATATTTCACAACACATCAGCACTGATCGCAACCTTAAAAGATAAGCCCGGCACCGTAAGTCTGTTATGGGATAGCGATATCAAACCCTCTTCCAATCTTGTCGTCATCGGGGAAGTATGGCACGGCACAATAGAATAAAAACGTTACTGCATAGTTTCGCCGGCCGCATCACGGTAGGCGTCATACTTATCCATGCGCTGCTGATCCCGTTCCTATTCGGTGTTGTCTTCGTCATTGAAGCGGGTTATAAGCAACAATTCATAGAATACGTGCGCCATGATGCCGCAGTCGTCGCCGAGCAGCTTTCGGAAGAACAGACCGAAGGTGGCTTCCTGCATCATCTCAACGATGCCGCGCTTTCGGGCGGTGTGTTGTTCGCGCAATTAGTCATCGAGGACGGCAAGGTATACAATTCCACCGTCCTGGACAAATCCATTCCACCTGAGGAGTTTCACGAAGACTTTCGCTTTGGAGAACACGGCGATTCCATTTATTACATTTCACTGCCCATCGGCATCGCCAACGGTAAATCGGCCACAGTACAAATGGGCTTCGATGAGGCACCCACCCAAGAGCAGATTCAAAAGGCCTACCACAGGGTGGAGCTACTCGCAATAAGCTACATAGCTCTATCCTTGCTATCCGTAGTGTTCCTGATTCCCCAGTTGACCCGCCCCCTGCGCAAACTTAGAGACACAGCGCAAAAGATTGCCAACGGGGAAGCCACTGAACAGCTGTACGTCAAGTCCGGCATCTACGAAATATCGGGTCTAGCGGAAGATTTGGAAAGTATGCGTCATGAATTGGTCAATCGCAGCCAGGCCATTATAGCCCGCGAAGGTCGCATAAGCGCCATCATGAATAACGTCGTGGACGGCATCATCACCATTGATGATAGCGGCACCATCGAATCAATGAATCCGGCCGCGCTGCAGATCTTCGGCTACGAACAAGCAGACATCAACGGCATAAATCTCGACGACCTGTTGAATGATGCCTATATGTTCGCCAAGGACCACGGTGATCCCTCCAGCACGGCATCATGCAAACCGCCCATCACCAGTGTCATGGCGCATGAAACCACCGGCCGGCGCAAGGACGCCAGCACCTTCCCCATTGAAATCGCTATCAGCGAACTGACTCGCAGCGAGGGAAGACTGTTCATCGCCATTGTACGTGATATCACCGAACGCAAGCGTTCCGAAGAAGAACTTAAAGCCCTGCACGATGACCTTGAGCGGCGAGTGATAAAACGCACACGCGAATTGGCATCACTCAATCAGGAGCTTGAGCATCAGGCACTGCATGATGCATTGACTGAGTTACCTAATCGCCTGTTGTTGCAGGACCGCATGCACCAAGCGTTACAGTCTGCCCAGCGCGGACATCATCCGCTGGCATTGCTGATCACCGATCTCGATCGTTTCAAGGAAATCAACGATACCCTGGGGCATCATTACGGCGACCTGGTTTTACAGGAAGTCTCGGCGCGCATGCGTGCCGCCCTGCGCGGCACCGATACTATCGCCCGCCTGGGCGGTGACGAATTCGCCGTACTGCTGCCTCATATAGAGTCGGCGGAAGACGCCATCAAGGCCTCACGAAAACTTGTCGCCGCCATGGAAAAACCCATCGTACTGGAAGATCACAGCTTCCATGTCGGCATCAGTGTCGGTATCGCCCTCTATCCCGACCACGGCAAGGATGGCTCTACCCTGATGCGCCATGCCGACGTCGCCATGTACGTGTCTAAGCGTTCGACCTCGGGTTATGCGCTTTATGATCATCTTGAAGATCAG
Organism: uncultured Chromatiaceae bacterium; assembly: GCA_964458405.1. GTDB lineage: Bacteria > Pseudomonadota > Gammaproteobacteria > DRLM01 > DRLM01 > JARRQJ01. Next base: position 8,624 of record CAYWIQ010000009.1, on the reverse strand, counting down.
CACAGCGTCAGCCGCCTGGCTATGGTCGGCGAACTGCGCCACGCCATTGAACAGAAGCAGCTTGTATTGTTCTACCAACCCAAGATAGACCTTAAGGAAGAACGTATTACCGGCGTGGAGGCCTTGGTGCGCTGGAACCATCCACAACGAGGACTGTTGTCACCGGATGAATTCATTCCATTGGCGGAGCATACCGGCCTGATAAGACCGCTGACCTTTTTCATTCTCAACGAGGCCCTTCACCAAGCCTTTTTATGGAAGCAGAACGGCCTAAGCCTTAAGATGGCGGTCAACCTGTCCGCCCACCATCTGCAGGATGAGGAATTGGCCAACAAGGTGGAAACTGCCATGCAGCAATGGGATGTTTCGCCCGAACAGCTGGAATTCGAAATCACTGAGAGCGCCATCATGGCCAATCCCCTCAGGGCCATGGATACCCTCACCCGCTTGAGCAAGATGGGGATTGGCCTGTCGATCGACGACTTCGGCACCGTCTATTCATCGCTGCTCTACTTAAAACAATTGCCGGTAAACGAAATCAAAATCGACAAGTCGTTCGTGATCGATATGCTGGAAAATAACGAAGACCTGGTCATCGTCCGCTCCACCATCGACCTGGCCCACAACATGGGAAGGCGGGTGGTGGCCGAAGGCGTGGAAAGTGAAGAAGTATTGAACCTGCTGATCGAGTTAGGCTGCGATCTGGCGCAAGGCTACCATATCAGCCGTCCCATCACCGCCAACATCCTCACTCAATGGCTCAATCAAACCCAATGGCCGTTGAAACGCGGCAATCTAGGATAATCGCACGTTATCACCGTAAATCGATGATCGCGTCG
>CAYWIQ010000009.1:4543-7775 GCA_964458405.1 uncultured Chromatiaceae bacterium | reverse complement strand
CGGTGTTTTCCGTGCCGTCCTAGGTGGACAATGCCATCCTGATAAATAAAAGACATGACGCCGCATACATGCCGGCGGCCAAATCATCCACCATCACGCCCAATCCGCCGCCTATCCGCCGATCCAGCCAATTGACCGGCCACGGCTTCCAGATATCGAATAACCGAAACAGAACGAAACCCGCCACCAGCCAGACCCATCCGGGCGGCGCTGTGACCATGGTCACCCAATAACCCACCATCTCATCCCAGACGATGGCGCCATGATCATGTACCCCCAATACCTTGCCCGCCGCGTCGCAAATCCACACCCCGGCGACAAACAATGCCATGATCAGCAGCATGTACTCGAGAGCGGGTAACCGCATGAGCAATAAATAGATGATCAACGCCAACAGCGTTCCCCACGTTCCCGGTGCCTTGGGCAGAGCGCCCGCACCGAAACCCAGCGCAACCCAGCACCAGGGATCGCGCCACGCCGAGTGTGGAATGGGCAATGACTTAGCCATTATTCGTTTTTATCATGGCTGGCTTGGCTAAAATGGTCGTAGCCGCTACCTTGCAGGTTCAAGCTCACGCCATCCGCCCGCTTCAAACGCAGGCCCGGCGATTGTTCGATAACGCCGATGGCCCGGCATCCACATGAAAACCGCGTACACAAATCTTCCAGCTGCGAGCGTTGTTGCGCCGGAACGGTAAAGCACAATTCATAATCATCGCCGGCACACAGGGCAAGATCCCATTGATCCGCTTCGTCGAGCGCAAACGTGCTCAGGGCTGCCACGGCAGAGAACGACGGCGACAACGGTATCTCCTCCACCGACAACGTCGCCCCCACACCGCTCGCCTCAAGAATATGGCCGAGATCCGCCGCCAGGCCGTCGGAGACATCGATCATGGCGCTTGCTATCCCACGCAAGGCCTGGCCCTCGCTGCTGCGCGGCATCGGCCTATGCAGGCACGAAAACAAGTATTCACGATGAGGCGGCGGCAAATCCAATCCTTGCTGCAAGGCACGCAGGGCCAAACCGGCATCCCCCAGCGAGCCGGTGACATAAACGATATCACCCGGATGCGCTCCTGAACGCAGTACCGCCTGACCTGCATCCACAAAGCCATGCACCTGCACCGTTACGGTCAGGGGACCGCGGGTGGTATCGCCGCCAATCAGTTGTATCCCGTATTGACCGGCAAGCTCGAAAAAGCCCTGAGCAAAGGCACTCAACCACGATTCATCGCTGTGAGGCAGCGTCAACGCCAACGTTGACCAAACCGGCTGTGCCCCCATGGCGGCCACATCGCTGAGATTGACCGCCAAGGCCTTGTAGCCGATATCTTCCGGCCGGGTGTCCGCAGGGAAATGCACGCCCGCCACCAGGGTATCCACCGCGGTGACCAGATCGCAGCTAGACGGGCACCGCATGACGGCGCCGTCATCGCCTATCCCTACTAACACATCGTCGCGGCCTCCGCTGCGTGCAGCGAAGTTACGACGGATTATTTCGAATTCCGACAATGCCATGATCGGCAAGACACCGTGGACGCGTGTGTCCGTTCATTGGGTGTTTATCTTGAGTTCGGCGCGCCGCAGGCTGCGCGCGACTTTGTCCATGACGCCGTTGATATAACGGTGGCTTTGGTCCGCGCCGAACACCTTCGCCAATTCCACCGCTTCATTGATAACCACCCGGAAGGGGATCTCCGGATGATAGGCCAATTCACAGGCGCCGATGCGCAAGACCGCCAACTCCACGGGATCCAGTTCTGCAATGGGCCTATCCAGGAACGGCGCCAGATGGGCGTCCAATTCGGCCGTATGGGCGGGGACACATCGCACCAACTCACTGAAATAGGCAACATCGGCACGGCTGAGGTCTTGGTCGGCCAAGAACTGGGCCTCCACCTCGGTGATTAAATGCCCGCCCACCTGCCACTGATAAATGGCCTGTACCGCGCAACGGCGCGCCCTGCTGCGCGCCTGGCTGTTGGAGGTTTTCTTAGACAATTTCGCCGCCTGTCGGCGTCTCATTAAGACGACGCATTCGTATCAGCCAAGCCGTTTACACAGGCTCACCATTTCCAAGACGGACATCGCCGCCTCGGCACCCTTATTGCCGGCCTTGGTACCGGCACGCTCCACCGCCTGCTCTATGGTATCCACGGTCAGCACCCCGAAAGCGACAGGCGTATCGAACTTCAGCGCCACCGCCGAGATCCCCTTGACGCATTCACCGGCCACATAATCGAAATGGGGAGTAGCACCGCGAATCACGCACCCCAAAGCGATGATCCCATCATACTGCTTGGCGGCGGCGGCGCGTTGAGCAGCCAGGGGAATCTCGAAGGCGCCCGGGGTGTAGATGACATCAATACTTTGTTCATCGACGCCGTGACGCACCAGGGTGTCCACCGCACCACCCAGCAAATGATCGACGATGAAGCTGTTGAAACGCCCCGCCACAATAGCGATGCGCGCCCCCTGCGCCACAAAGTCTCCGCTGATGGTATTAAAGCTGCTCATAATCATCTCTTTCCCGCCGTAGCCTCGGCGTTGCTTATAGGGACTCTCTGTCTACCCTGCCACTTCGCAATGCACAAAAGCCGGAGACTTCTGTGACCCGTCCACACTATCTGGCGTTTATTCTATTCTGTGCCGACGTATTCCACCACTTCCAGACCAAATCCGGAAATACCATGCAGGCGTTTCGGGGTACCCAATATGCGCATCTTGGCCACGCCGATATCCGCCAATATCTGAGCACCCACACCGAAGGTCCGCAACTCTTCCTGAATCGGTAATCGGGGTATATGGCTGCCCTGCTCGAGCAAGCGGTGATTGCGTAGGTGTTCGACCAGATCCTCTTCTTCATTAGGTTTGCGCAACACCACGAGCACGCCGCTCTCTTCCGTGGCGATGCGCTGCAAGGCATCGCGCATCGACCAGCTGACATCATCCCTGACGGCACCGAACAGATCACCCAAGGTATCCAGCATATGTACCCGCACCAACACCGGCACGTCGGCGCGAATTTCACCCTTGATCAACGCCAGATGGACATCGCCGCCGACCTTGTCCTTATAGGCCCCCAGGCGGAACAGCCCGAACTCTGTGGCGAATTGACTCTCTTCCAGCAGTTCGATGGTCTTTTCATTCTGCATGCGATAGTGAATGAGATCAGCGATGGTCCCGATCTTGAGCCCATGACTCTCGGCGAAACGTTCCAATTCGGGGC
>CAYWIQ010000009.1:0-4525 GCA_964458405.1 uncultured Chromatiaceae bacterium | reverse complement strand
TGAGGATCTCCACAATCACCCCGGCCGCTTCTAAGCCTGCCAGACGCGCCAAATCGCAGCCCGCCTCGGTGTGTCCGGCACGGGTCAATACCCCGCCCGCCTGCGCCATCAACGGGAATACATGTCCGGGCTGCACCACGTCTTCCGGTTTGGCGTCGTCAGCGACTGCGGCGCGAATGGTGGTGGCGCGATCGGCGGCGGAAATACCCGTGGTTACCCCCCGCGCCGCCTCGATGGACAGGGTGAAATTGGTGGCATGCTTATCTTGGGAGCCGGCCACCATCAGCGGCAACCGCAGGCGTTGGCAACGCTCCTGCGTCAGGGTCAGGCATATCAGACCGCGACCATAACGCGCCATAAAGTTGATGTCCTCGGGGCGTACGCAAGCGGCCGCCATCACCAAGTCACCTTCGTTTTCACGATCCTCGTCGTCGACGATAATTACCATCCGACCATGGCGGATATCGTCAATGATCTCGGAGATCGGAGAAAAAGACATCGCGATACAAACCCCTAGCCTAAAACACGGTCATGATAAACCCGCCATAACCGACGCATTGTAACGTGAAACCCGTCCTGGGAAATTTATTCATTCAAAAAACCATAACGCGCCAGCAATTCACGGCTCACGCCTTCCGGCGTGACCGACCCGCCGTCCAGCAACAGCCGCTCTATATAGCGCGCCATCAAATCCACTTCGATGTTAACGCGATCGCCTTCGTTCAGCACTCCTAAGGTCGTTACCCGCAAGGTATGGGGCACAATGTTCACCTCGAAGGCACCGCCCTCCACGCCATTGACCGTCAGGCTCACGCCGTCGACGCACACCGAACCCTTGGCCGCGATATAGCGGGCCAACGCCGCCGGCACCTCAACGACATAACGCACCGATTGCCCCACTTCCCGCCTATGCTTGACCTCCGCAACGCCGTCTACATGTCCGCTGACCAGATGGCCGCCCAGCGGGGTGGCAAGAGTCAAGGCCTTTTCCAGATTCACCGCATCGCCGAGCCGCACCGCCCCCAGGGTGGTACAACCCAGGGTTTCCACCGACACGTCGGCGCTGAAACCGTCTTGGTGTAAAGCGATCGCGGTCAGGCACACACCACTCACGGCAATACTGTCGCCCACGGTGACGGTTGTGAGGTCCAATTCGCCGCAGGCGATGCGCAGGCGCACATCCGCCCCATTGCGGGTCAACCCCTCAACCTTGCCTAGCGCTTGAATAATACCGGTAAACATCTTGTTTGCCGTTTGCTCGCAATATCGACCAAAAAATTCTATATCGCCCCGTCAACTTGCGTCCCGCGATTGTGCGGGCCGCCCGATAATTCTCCAATCACCACCAACCGCACGCACATCCGCGATTTCCAAGCGCATGCAATCAACCATCCGGGTAATGGCCGGCAACCCAAACAAGCCCCGTGCCCCATCCCCCATAATAATGGGCGCCACGTACAAGACCAGCTCATCGACCAGATTGGCCTGCAGCAACGCGCCGCTCAGGGTCGGCCCCGCCTCTAACCACACTTCATTCACGCCCAATTGCGCCAAACGCTGCATGACGGTCGTGAGATCCAAGCCCGTGCCGTCGGACAGCGTTGCCACATATTCCACCCGTCCGCCCGCAGCTTCGAGCGCAGCGGCGGCCGTCGAATCCTGGCCCACCGCCGCGAAAAAGCACGTTTCTCCGGGCTGCTGGAGGATGCGCGCCCCCACTGACGTGCGCAAACGGCTGTCCAAAACCACGCGCAGCGGTTGGCGGATTATGCCTGCACATCCCTGCCGTTCCCACGACGAGGCCGCCAACCGCACCGTCAGGGCGGGATCGTCGGCCAATACCGTTGCGACACCGGTCATGACGGCGGAACTGCGGGCCCGCCAATGATGGACATCGCGCCGCGCCGCCTCACCGGTAATCCAGCGACTCTCGCCGTTGGCCAACGCGGTTCGTCCGTCCAGGCTCATGGCCATCTTGCATCGCAGCCACGGCCGGGCGAGGCGCATGCGCTGAATAAAACCGGGATTGAGGCGCTGCGCCTCGCCTTGCAGCACCCCGGTATCCACCCGTATCCCCGCATCCTGCAAGCGCGCCAACCCGGCGCCCGCCACCCGTGGATTAGGGTCCTCCATGGCAACCACCACCCGAGATACCCCCGCGGCGATCAAGGCATCGGCGCAGGGCGGGGTGCGGCCATGATGGCTGCAGGGCTCCAATGTGACGTAGACATCCGCCCCCCGGGCACGGTCGCCGGCTTGGCGCAGCGCGAACACCTCGGCATGGGGTTCGCCGGCGCGACAATGCCACCCCTCGCCGACGACCACGCCGCCCCGCACCACCACGCAGCCCACCCTGGGATTGGGATCGGTGGTATACAGACCGCGCTCAGCCAAATGCAGAGCATGGGCCATGAAGGAAACATCAGCGGCGGTCATGACATCGAGCTGCGAATCCAGGCGACATGGGTACTCTCGGCAAGCACACTCATTCCGTCGAGGATTTACGCTTGGCACGCGCCTCGGGCAACAGAGGCATTTGTTGAGTGGTGAACTCCGGCGGCGGCGTATTCTGCAGGCGTTCGATCTCCTCGCGAAAGGCGTTTACATCCTGAAAGCTGCGATAGACGGAGGCAAATCGCACATAGGCCACCTCATCCAGGGCGCGTAGTTCTTCCATCACCCATTCGCCCAATACCCTCGACCGCACCTCGCGTTCGCCGCTGGCGCGGAGGCGATGGATAAGACGGGTCATGCTTTCCTCGATGCGTTCGGTCTCCACCGGGCGCTTTTCCAAGGCACGCAGCATCCCGGCACGCAACTTGTTCTCGTCGAACTCCTCGCGCCGCCCGTCACCTTTCACGATGGAAGGTAACGCCAATTCGGCGGTTTCAAAGGTGGTAAACCGTTCGGTGCACGCCGTGCATTCACGGCGGCGGCGCACCGAATGACCCTCGCTGGCAAGGCGAGAATCAACGACCTTGGTATCCTCAGCCCCGCAAAATGGACAGCGCATGATGGCTATGACCTTGTGTCTGTTCGCCCGTCTTCGCGGCTGTTAGCAACCGGAGGAATCGCCCGGCGCTACTGCTGATAGACCGGCAGACGCTGGGTGATCTCCAACACCTGTCCCCGTACCCGCTCGACCACTGTGCCATCGGCGATGTTATCCAAGATATCGCAGATCCAACCGGCGAGCTCCCGGGTTTCCGGCACCTCAAAGCCACGGGTGGTAATGGCCGGTGTACCGATGCGAATGCCGCTGGTCACGAAGGGGGAACGCGGATCATTGGGCACCGCATTCTTATTCACCGTAATATGGGCGGCACCCAGCACCGCCTCCGCATCCTTGCCGGTGATATCCTTGTCGATGAGATCCACCAAAAACAGGTGATTGTCCGTGCCGCCGGATACGATCTTATAGCCGCGATCCATCATCACCTGGGCCATGGCCCGCGAATTCTCCAACACCTGCGCCTGATAGGTCTTGAAATCCGGCTGTAAGGCCTCGAGAAACGCCACCGCTTTGGCGGCGATAACATGCATCAGCGGGCCGCCCTGACTGCCGGGAAACACCATGGAATTGAGTTTCTTCTCCACCTCCGGATTGGCACGCGCCATGATCATCCCGCCGCGAGGACCACGCAGTGTCTTGTGGGTGGTGGTGGTAGTGATGTCCGCAATCTGCACCGGGCTGGGATAGATCCCGGCGGCAATCAGTCCCGCAACGTGGGCGATGTCCACAAACAAATAGGCGCCCACCTCGTCGGCAACGGCGCGGAATCGCTGCCAATCCACTACCCGCGAATAAGCGCTGAAACCGGCGACAATCATCTTCGGCCGGTGCTCGCGGGCCAACTGTTCCATATGATCGTAGTCGATCTCGCCATTGTCGACATTCAGGCCATACTGAACGGCGTTGTACAATTTGCCCGAAAAATTCACCTTTGCGCCATGGGTTAAGTGACCACCGTGCGCCAAACTCATCCCCAGAATAGTGTCCCCCGGATTAAGCAAGGCCATGTAAACCGCAGCATTGGCCTGGGAGCCGGAATGGGGCTGGACGTTGGCATAGGCGGCGCCGAACAGTTCCTTAGCGCGGTCGATAGCGAGTTGCTCGGCGATATCCACGAATTCGCAGCCGCCGTAATACCGTTTACCGGGATAGCCCTCCGCATATTTGTTGGTTAAATTAGAACCTTGCGCCTCAAGCACCCGTGGGCTGGCGTAATTTTCCGAAGCAATGAGTTCAATATGTTCTTCCTGACGCCGGGTCTCTTGTTCCATCGCACCCCAAAGGGCGTCGTCGAAGCCGGCAATTCGCAAATCTCGTGAGTACATTACTGGTCCACCTGAAAAAGTTGCCTATGGCGAAAGGCGTCAAAGGATAACCGATTTCAGCCCATGATGCAGTAAGCATCGGCATGCTACTCCAGCACACTGTCCCCAATTTCGACGTAAAACTGCTAGATTTTTGGATAGTCGAGGATGCGAGAACGGTAAATTCCATGGTATAGTGAGGGCCAAA
>CAYWIQ010000008.1:0-17771 GCA_964458405.1 uncultured Chromatiaceae bacterium | reverse complement strand
TGGCCGGGATATTGTTTCTTCATGCTCACCACCGCCAACCGGTAAGAACAACCTTCGGGCGGTAAATAGAAATCGACAATCTCCGGAAACTGCTTCTGCAGGATGGGCACGAACACCTCGTTGAGCGCCACCCCCAACACCGCGGGTTCATCGGGTGGACGGCCGGTATAGGTGCTGTGATAGATAGGGTCGTCGCGGTGGGTAATACGCTCTATGGTGAAGACCGGAAAGGACTCCACCTCGTTGTAATAACCGGTATGATCGCCGAATGGTCCTTCATCGGCGGTTTCACCGGGATGGATGAACCCCTCCAGTATGATCTCGGCGGAAGCGGGTACCAGCAGGTCATGGCTCTGGCACTTCACCAGTTCGGTCTTAGCGCCTCGCAATAAACCGGCAAAGGCATACTCGGACAGGGCATCGGGCACCGGGGTCACCGCCGCCAGGATGGTGGCCGGGTCCGCCCCCAAGGCCACCGCCACCGGAAAAGGGCGGTCCGGGTGGGCCTGACACCAATCCCGATAGTCCAGCGCCCCGCCGCGATGCGCCAACCACCGCATGATCACCTTGTTGCGGCCTATCACCTGCTGGCGATAAATGCCCATATTCTGGCGTTCCTTGTGCGGCCCCTTCGTCACCACCAGCGCCCATGTGATAAGCGGTCCGGCGTCACCCGGCCAACAGGTCTGGATGGGCCATTGACCAAGATCGACTTCGCTTCCCGCCAATACTTGCTCCTGGCAGGCCGCCCGACCCACCACTTTGGGCGCCATATTCAGCACCTGTTTGAAGACCGGAAACTTTTCCCAAGCATCCTTGAACCCCTTGGGAGGATCCGGCTCTTTGAGATAGGCCAGCAACCTGCCCACATCACGCAGCGCCGCTACAGTATCTTGCCCCATGCCCAAGGCCACGCGGCGCGGCGTGCCGAACAGGTTACCCAGTACCGGGATGGAATGGCCGGTGGGCCGTTCGAACAACAACGCTGGCCCGCCCGCCCGCAGTGTGCGATCGCAGATTTCGGTCATTTCCAGGCAAGGATCGATTTCGAGCTTGATGCGTTTTAGCTCATTTTCCCGCTCTAATTTGGCTAGAAAATCCCGTAGATCAGTGTAAATCATGACGGCGCGGTTTCGATAAAGGCGGGACGGCGAGCAAAGCCCGCAAACCATTCCGCTAGGCGTGGCTGGGCGACGCGCCAGTCGTGGGCATAACGCAGATCCACATAGCCCAATGCCATGGCCAGGGCGATATCCGCAATGCTCAACTGACCACCCACCAGATAGTCGCCATCCGTTATATGACCTTCAGCGAAGGCGAGAGCCGCGGCCACCTTGGCCTCTTGTCGGCTAATCACCGCGGGATCTTGGTGTTCGGAATCGCGACGGATCTCCATGAGGCGCGACACCACCGCATCGGCGATGCCTTGGCCGAGGGCATGCCAACGTTGCGCCTGCCAGCGTGTCTCAGCGGATGGTGGAATCAACCTGGGTTCGTCCAAGCCGTCGAGGTAATCGACGATCATAGTCGATTCGAACAGTACCTCACCGTCATCGCGCACCAATACCGGCACCTTGCCCATAGGGTTCAAACGCGCCACATTACCGGCGACGTCGGTCGGACCTTCCATGATGAACTCATGCGCTATCGCCTTCTCCTTGAGCAACATCCGCACCTTGCGTACGTACGGCGAAGTCAACGATCCATACAGCTTCATGCCTGACTCCTTTGATTAAGCAAATTCCGCGATGACGGGGGTATGATCCGATGGCCGCTCGTTCTTGCGTGGCCCCTTATCGATGACGCAGGAATGGCATTGCTCACACAGCGGCGTACTGGCCAGAATATGATCTATACGCAACCCCATGTTGCGGCGAAAGGCATTCATCCGGTAGTCCCACCAACTGAACTGTTGCTCCGTTTGATCGAACAAGCGGAAAGTATCGCATAACCCTGTTGCCAACAGGCGCTGAAACGCCTCGCGCTCCGGATCGCTGCACAATACCTTGCCGGCCCAGCGTTGGGGATCGTGCACATCTTTGTCCTCGGGCGCGATATTGAAATCGCCCAGCACCACCAACCTTGGATAGCGTTTGATCTCCGCCGCGATAAAGGTGTTGATCTTCTCCAGCCAGCCCAGCTTATATTGATATTTATCCGACTCCACGCTCTCGCCGTTGGGAATATAGAGATTGAGGATACGCATATCGCCACAGAGTGCCGCCACTATCCGGCGCTGTGGATCATCCAACCCGGGGATGTCCTTAACCACAGCGGCGGGCGGCTGCTTGCTTAATATGGCCACACCGTTGTAGGTCTTCTGTCCGCTAAACACCACTTGATAACCCGCCGCGGCCACCTCGGCCACAGGAAATTTTTCATCTATCAGTTTGGTCTCTTGCAGGGCCAGCACATCCGGCTGCGCCTCCGCCAGCCAGGCTATCACTTGCGGCAAACGGACATTCAGCGAATTGACATTCCAGGTCGCGATCTTCATCTTGCAATAATCTCACGGCGGCGCCGCCGCTTCCAGCAAAGGGGATCAACAATACTTGAATTGTACCGCCAGATGTCAAGACGTCAGCAACCGCGGCCTCAAATAAGGCCGCGGTTGCTGAACTGAAGGGTATAGCGGGAGATTTAGACTACGATTAGAAACCCACGGCCAGGTTGACCGAGGTCAGCTGGTCACCGGTACCGCTGGCGTCCAGATTGCCCTGCGCCTTTGAATGGGCGCCACCACTGTAGAGTGTTTCGAACAACGCCAATTGGACGTTGTAGCTCATCAGGTAGGTCACCCCGGCCGTTACGGCGTCATCCTTACCCGAAACATTCTCGCCGTCATTTGCGGTGCGATAGGCCAGTTGCACGGTTCCGCGCCCATTGCTGAACGCCCCCAACTCTGCAGCGATCGAGGCGGCGTGAGCCCGGTTGGGATTCATATTGTAGAGATTGGTCTCCTGTCCCGCCTTGGTGGCCGGAGCTGAAGCGTAGCTGAGATAGACGCCGAGGGGCATATCCCACACCCGACCCTGCATCTGGGCGTCCACACCATAGGCCTTGGTGCGCATCGGCGTCAAAATGGGCGAGGAACTACCGTCTGCGACCGAAGAACGCCCGCCGAAGTACTGCAGCCCAAAACCGAGATCCCAACCGCCCCATTGCGGCATATAGGCAACGCGCGCGTAATCGGAGGTCGGCGCAACGCTGGAGCCCTGCGAATCGATTGGCAAATGATTAGGCGACCACTTGGCCAAGGTGACAAAGAAATCGCTATTGACCGCCACAAAGCCCACACCTTCGGAATCACCGCCATAGCCATTTGTGGCGGGCCCGGCCTGGATATATTGCTGGGCCGAAACCGCCGTAGGCAGCACCAGATTGATCAGGTGATTGCCCACCGCACCGGTATTCATGAGCTCAAAGGCGTATGCGGGGCCCAGGCCGGCGCTGAACGGGACCACACCCAGATTGATACCTTTGACATCGTACATGAAGGGCAGTTTGATGCTCGCCAGGAACGGGCTATTGGCAGACGTACCAGAACCACCAACATCACCCTCTACCAAGGCTCCCATATTGGCGTTCACCCGGCCGCCGAGAAACAGGGAGGTCTCGCCGGGAATGATCCATTCGCCATTACTGGAACTGCGCCCGTCGGCGGGTTTAGTGCCATTGGAAGCCTGATAGCGAATATTGGTGAATAACGCCATATTCAAGTTTTCCGGAAAGGAAATATGGTCGTTCTCGATGAGCTTCCTCGCATTCAAGGTAAAGCCGCTGGCCTTAAAGGCACGGCCGAATGCGTTTAAAAGCGGAAAATGCTGAAAATGGCAGGTATCACAACCGGTATTCATCTGGCGGGCGAACGCCGGCACCGCGCTGGCGACGACCGGGAACGTCAAACCCATCAACAATACCACTCCCAGATTCATCAGTTTCTTTTGCATCCAATTCATCATCACGTCCCCTTTCTTAATCAGATTTAGTTATTCGTTATCTTCTCTCAAACAAAGAGTCCACTCATAAAGTGGTACAGACAGCGCATACATGCACCACTCCATATCTGCGGAGATCTTCAGCCGATACAGCCTACAAACGAATAACTGCAACCCGACTGCTTACGATCGCTTAAGTTAGCGGGCAACGTTAAGAAATGTTTAGGGTGAGCAAATCAAGGTCAAATCAGGAAAATGTCACTAACTTAATACCGGGCTAGGCGAGATTTCCGGGACGGGAAAACCCCTTACGAGTTGGGGAATAGACGGCGAACCGCCAAATCACCCAAGAGATTGTATATTGCTCGCCCTTGATCCACTTTTAAGGCAGCCAAGCCCACCTACAAGCGGATCTCTTCGTGCATCGGCGGACGGCTGGGTAAAACCGACCGAGACTGGCCTCAAGACCGGGGGCGATACCCAAAAGGAAGGTAGCTTCCTGCGCTAAGCCGCGATACCGCTGTGACGAAGCAATGCATCTATGGTCGGTTCGCGGCCCCGAAACGCAACGAATAACTCCAATGGTTCACGGGAACCACCCTGCTCCAGCACCGTGGTCAGGAAACGCAGCCCGGTCTCCCGATCGAATATCCCCTTCTCCTCGAAGGCGGCGAAGGCGTCCGCCGACAACACCTCGGCCCATTTGTAACTGTAATATCCCGCTGCATAGCCACCGGCGAATATGTGTGAAAAGCTGTGGGGAAAGCGATTGAATGACGGCGGCACCATCACTGCCACCCGCTCGCGCACCTCATTGAGAATCTCATAGACCCGTGGACCCTTATCGGGGTCGTACTCTAAATGCAAACGGAAATCGAATAAGGAAAATTCCAATTGACGCACCATCTGCATGCCGACCTGGAAGTTCTTGGCCGCCAGCATCTTCTGGTATAACGCTTCCGGCAGCGGAACTCCGCTTTGATAGTGAGCCGCGAACAGATCCAGCGCCTCCCTTTGCCAGCACCAGTTCTCCATAAACTGGCTGGGCAGCTCCACCGCATCCCAGGGCACCCCGGCGATACCCGCCACACTGGGGTAATCCACTTGGGTCAGCATGTGGTGCAAGCCGTGGCCGAATTCGTGAAACAGGGTCAGCACCTCATCATGGGTCAGCAGGGCAGGATCATCCCCCACCGGCGGCGAGAAGTTACAGGTGAGATAGGCCACTGGATTCTGCATGCCTGCCGCGGCGCGCTTTCGGGTAATGCATTCATCCATCCAAGCGCCGCCACGCTTATTGGGTCGCGCATAAAGATCCAAATAAAACTGGCCGCGCAACGTACCGTGTTGATCATGGATCTCAAAGAAGCGCACGCTGGGATGCCATGTGTCCACACCTTCCAATTCGCGAATATCCAAGCCGTAAAGACGGCGCACCACCTGGAACATACCGTTTATCACCCTGTCCTCGGGGAAGTAGGGTTTGAGGTCTTCCTTGGAAATGGCGTAACGATGTTGGCGCAGTTTCTCGCCGTAATAACCGATGTCCCAGGCCTCGAGATCGCTATGACCGTAATGCTCACCGGCAAAGCGGCGTACCTCTTCCAATTCCGACTTGGCCATCGCGACGGATCGATCCGCCAGATCGGTCAAAAACCCCAAAACCTGATCCGTGGACTGCGCCATCTTCGGCGCAATGGAATACTCGGCATAATTGTTAAAGCCGAGCAAGCGGGCGCTCTCATGACGCAATGCCAAAATCCTTTCCATTACCGGCGTGTTGTCCCAACGCCCGGCATCAGGGCCGGCATCGGAGGCGCGGGTGACATAGGCCTCGTATATCTCACGGCGTAATTCGCGATTGTCGGCATAGGTAATGACCGGTATATATGATGGGAATTCCAGGTTCATCACCCAGCCCTCCATGTCGCGCTGATTGGCGTTTTGCGCCAGCAGGGCCAGCGCACTGGGCGGCAATCCCGCCAACTCATCGACATCGGTAACCTGCTTATACCAAGCATTGGTGGCATCCAACAGGTTCTCCTCGAATTTGGCGTGCAGGTTGGACAATTCCTGCATAATCTCCTTGAAACGCGCCTTGTCATCGACCGGCAAGGCTACACCGGATAATCGGAAATCACGTAGCGCATTATCGATAATCTTTTTCTGCGCGGCATTGAGCTGCTGCCACTCGTCGCCATCGCGAATCGTCCGATACGCCTGGTATAGACGCTCGTTTTGTCCAAGCTCAGTGGCGTAATCACTGAGTTTCGGTAGACAGGCATTATAGGCGGCTCGCAACTCCGGACTATTGACCACTGAGTTCATGTGCCCCACCGGCGACCAAGCCCGACTCAGCCTATCCGCCAGCTCCTCCAAAGGCTCCACCAAGCCGGCCCAGGTAAAATCCGGGCCACCCTCCAGAAGTCCTGTGATTGCGGCACGATTATCATCCAGGATCTGATCGATGGCAGGCTCTACATGCTGAGGTTCAATTTTGCCGAAGGGGGGCAGGCCGTGTAGATTCAATAATGGATTGGTCATGGAGTTGTTCACCTCACTACTACTGGGCATCAAAACGTCGAAGCCAGGATAACAAAAGTCCGGCGGACACGCTCGTCTCAACCCGAGATAATGGCGTATCGAATCATAGTGATGAGTTTATGCTTGGAATTATATCTTCCATGCGGCCGTCCATAAGTACGAAGGCACCGACGACCAGCGGATAAAGTCAATGCCATCCAGGCAACGACTAGAGTATGTTGGCTCAATATGCAAACAAATCGGCACAGGCAATTGGAATGTTTATTATACCCATCCGCCCCATCAATATGGGGAAGTCATCAAACGCCGCCCATATGGCAGCCTTAGACCATAAACGACTAACTACGAGGCGGAATCTTGACCCTTACCGGAACCCTGCGAGGGATTAAGCTCAGGTCCTCAGCGACCTCTTCATCATGATTGGACAAACGGGAAAATTCCTTGCTTCTGTACAGAAGATGCACAGCTACGACGGCACCAAAAACCCCACCCAAAGCAAACGCTACAACGACCGACTCCATCAGAAGGCTCATCATGGCCATTTCCTCCGCAAGCACTCCTTAAACTCGCTCCTACCTCCAACTAGCAACTGCATACGAGCACCGTATCCAGGTTAACGGCGCAGTTCATCACGCCTTGAATATCACGCTCATCATAATCACGGAACAACAGATGACTATTACAACTTGTCATTGCGCTTCAATGACTTCGGAAAATGGCCTGCATGGATAAGGCGTGTGAATCTCAAGGAAAGTTCCAACCACAACGGGGAAACAGCATGCACAACCGATACACATCATCCGACAACGGCGATGATAAATGATCAAGCATCAAGTCACTATCGGGGCCTGGGCAATCTCCCGTCGCCAGATGGGCACGATCTCGGCCACGAAATCATCGAAAAGCTGCGGTTCGCGTCCCAGCACTTTGTATTGTTCGGAAAAATCCTGCGGTGTAGCCAACAATCCATGTTTTTGGAAATAACCATACATAATACGCAGGTCCCTGACCATCCATTCCGGCATCATATGCTGCGCCTGTTTCGCCCAAGCCTCCAGATCGTTGCCACCGTAATATATTTCCTTGCCGATATGCCTACTAAAAATCGCGGCGACACCTTCACCAGTCAGCACGTCTTTGCCATGTAGCGGATACTCTTTGCAATCGTGACTTGAATTCAGCATGGCATTCACCGCCGCTAACGCCACATCCCTAATATCTACCCGGTTGAGCCCCACAGAACCAATGGGCTGAGGATATACGCCATAGGACATTACAGCCGCGCGGCACCACAAGTAATCATTTTGAAAGAAGTTATTGGGTCGCAAGATCGTATAGTTCAAACCGGAATCACGAATGGCCTGTTCAATGGGTTTCTTGCTGAGATAATGAGGAATATGGTCTGAACCCGGCGGCATGGGCACCGATAGATACACTACTTTATTGACCCGCGCCTTTTCCGCCGCGCTAACCGCTGCTAGACCTTGCAAGGCCTCATTGCGGCTCAAGGCCGTCATCAAAAAAACGGCATCCACGCCCGCAAAGGCCGCGCCCAAAGTAGAGGGCCTTTCCAAATCGCCTACACACCCTTCGACACCCTGAGGCAAGGACTGTAGTTTCTTGGGGTAGCGGCTCATACATCTTGCCGTTAAGCCGGCCCGGCGTAGTTCGGCAATCACTTCACCGCCGACCGAACCGGTACCGCCAATCACCAACACATTCATCTACTCGCCCCTAAAAGACAACCGCCGTTCTCCATATCACGCAAAGGCCGCCGGCCGTCTTCGGCCGCCATCCGCCCCCAGCGATTCATTGGATATCCGCCACCGGGCCACCCGGGCAAAAAAGATGAACTGCCTGGGGATGTGCAATATCCGGGTGAATTATAACCGTTAAACCAAACTGCTGGGAGATATTCAACCGGGCCGGCTTACCAAGCTCGGCATACAAACATCGCGCATGGTCACGGTTAAGATACAAGCGGTTGGGTAGAAAACCGTGTGTGCGTTCAAAGCGAAACATAACGCCAAGAATGTAACTTAACATGACCATGTCACCCAAGAGAAGCCGCGCGGTCAACCACCTAGCGGAATAATGATTAATTCACCCTCTAAATCGGGCAAGGACCGCTAGCCTTTAGATCGTCACCAGTCGCGCCAATCTCTTTTGGCCCGCCTATGGATCTCAGGAAAGCTGATTAAAGGTATCCGTTTAACTGAGAATCGGCAGCTGCTCCCCAACGCGGATCATGTACTAGCGCTTGATTGAGGCCGAAACGACCCATGTCGTTCGCCAGACGGAGGTCTCTAGGGGGATGACATTGGGCGGGCACCTCAATACCCGCATACAAGGCTAGTAGCGGTTACGCACTTGACGAGACATCCGCTCCCGTTCTCGGGCCTCATTTATTCGCAAAGTGCGGCCCCCTAACTCCTTGCCATTGAGCGCTGAAATTGCCCCCGCCGCCGCTGAGGGCTCCATCTCCACAAAACCAAAACCGCGCGGCTTACCGGTTTCCCTATCCATAACCAACTTCACCATATGCACAGCCCCATAGGGAGAGAACAGATTATGAATATCTTCTTCAGTTGCAGAAAACGGCAGATTACCTACATATATTGACTTCATAACTTTTGATCACTCGTAAAAAATCGGCTTTACGGAAGCGCACCACAAATAGTCGCCACTCCGGAAAAACCGAACCATTCCATACAGGCCCCCCACTTATTCATGTTCTTTACATAAGGACATAGGATTGCATGCCTGTAACCGACCCAACTGAAAACTATCATATCGCGTAATACAACCAGACAATATCGCTACTGATAACGGAGCATTTAGGATCGTTGAATCAATAGAACCATGGCAGGGCTTACACCCGATTCAACGGCGTATTTACCAATTTCTTTAGACGACCAAGGGACCATGCAACGAATCAGCATATCTAAACCAATCAACTGGCATATATAAAGATTGATTGATACTCAGGTCTATTAATTTCCAGCAATCAAATTTAATGTTAAACGCCGCGATAGAGAATTACGCTCAGGTCATCGGGATGGTTGGGGCGTTGCTGTTGCGAATACTGCATACGCCCACGGCAATCTTCAACAAGGGCCTCGGCCGCCCCCAAAAGAGGGCCGGCCTTGATACGAGAAACAATTTCATCCACATACAGATTATCGGGCAAGCCGTCGCTTGCCAGCAGCAAGGTATCCTTTGGGGCAAGCTTTATTGCCGGACCGACATCTATACGCATATCCGGCGTGCCGATAATATTGGACACCACGTTACGTTCCTCATGATGTATCGCCTCCGTCTCGTCCATTAACCCCGCCTCTACGGCATAACCTACCGGCGAATGAGAAACGCTTTGAAACTTCAGCTTTCCCCTCTGCCCCACCAGCATGATCAATGAATCACCCACATGATATGAACGCATTACGCCGTCCTGCAGCTCCACAACGGCCAACGTCGTGGCACAGCCGGTCCCTAAGGCGATGATATTGGCATTGGCTTGCTCGATCCCATTGAGAATGGCTTCCCGTAAACTCATACCATCCTCGGTAACCGCGGCCAATGAATCCTTTAAAGTCGTCACGGCAAGGCGCGCAGCCACTTCTCCTGCGGGCAATCCACCTAGTCCGTCGGCAACTACGAAAACTCCGGCTCGTTCTCCGAGCGGCATCAATGCCAGCACATCTTCATTGACGGTTTCCTTCAACGGCGACCGCGCAGTGAAAGTAACCGCTCTTCCACCGGCAAGAGAATACTCTTCCGCCTGCTCGAGATTTGTCTCGGCATAGAGTAATGGAACGGATAGAAGCTTATCCATGTCAGGCCAACCCTAACTCCACTGCATGGTTTCCAAATAACGCCGCAGTTGCCCCGCGGTCCTAAATTTTTTTAATATCAGCGAGCGCTTCAAACCGCAACATATTTCCTTAATCACTCGCGGTTGCTTCGAGTAATGTTTTGCCCCACCAAGGGCATCATAAAACAATCTGACCAGATCAATCACGTCATCATGGATATGGTGGGCGCTGGGCGCACCCCAATGGAACATATCCAACAGCTTTAGCTCAAACCCCAAACCATAACGTTGCACCATCACATTGTCTGTATGAAGATCGCCATGATATTCCCCCAGCTGATGGATGGATTCGATACCGCTGGCCAGGGCATGCAATAGATGCACGGCTTGAAAAGCGCTTAAACGCTTGCCGGGTTGACGCGCAAGAAAACTACTGAGCAACTCGCCTTCAACATATTCAGATATCAAATAGGTGATGGGTATACCGCGATAGGCAATCGTATCCTGCATGTAATATTGGATAACGATCGGGCATTGCTGTAACTTATGAAGTTTTTTGGCGTAAAAGATCGACGCCCGATTCCGCACGTTGCGCTGCGGGAAAAAGAACTTCGCCGTTCTTTCAATTGCGGTCGCCCGTTCGCGAATAAGATATACCTCCCCCTCCCAGCCGGCACCCAAATGGGTGACTATCTCGTAATTACCGTGGAGACGCCGGCCGGCCCGAAAGTTAAACGCCTCGATGCGTGGATAGTGATCGACATGCTTCTTATTTATTTGCTTTGCCATGGGGCACGCTCACCAGATCCCATATATTCTAGGTTTCCCGCCAATCCGCACCACTACCCGGACACGGATTACAATTTAGCCTCACAAAAAAACAACAACTCGCTGCAGGATAGCACCCCCGCCAGTCGGATAAAATCATATCGGCGCCTGTTCACCATCGTCCATATAGTGTTCCAGTCACCTATTCACTCCCTGAAGACCCATACCCTTGGCCACCGCAATCCTCTGGAGCAAAGAACCGTATTCATGGATAATGCGTGTCGAATGCCACATCCAAGGAATCCGCCGCCATGGCAGACCGTGCGCCGACCAACCCCATTACGGAACACCCATCACGAAATAAACGGCACAAAGTGCCGCATTGGCTCTGGTTGCTAGGCGGCTTTCTCGTTTTCTTCCAGGGCTGTGTCACTACCCCCAGCGTTTCCATCGAAGACGAGGCGCGCAGTCAGGCAAAGATATCCTATCTACTCGGCGACTACCAACGCACCCTATCTATCGTGTTACCCAGGGCCGAGGCCGGCGAAGCTTGGGCACAATATACGCTGGGATACATGTACTATTATGGACGCGGCTTAGCCGTAAACAAGGACACGGCTAAGCGCTGGATAGAAAGTGCCGCAGCCAAAAAATATGTACCCGCGCAGCAAGCCCTGAAGCGCATATCCGCCGTTCCACCGAAGCAACCCGATTTAAACGACAAGACGATAGTACCGGGCGCCACCGACAATGGAGCAACCACCTCGCCGCAACCCGGCGGTAATGACAACCAAACAAAACCGGCAATGACCGCACCGCCCCCGATTCCGACGCAGCAAACGCCAACCGCCGCGTCGACCGCCAAGCAGGCGGAACCCGCCGCCCCGCCCAAAACGCAGACCCCGCCAACCACGCCGGCGGATCCTCAATAGCGTACAGCGGGGCAAAACCGGGGCGTCACGGCCTAACGATTTCAGCGTCCCGGTAGAATCAGCTGATGGCTCAGAACAACTCGAGCTGAGAGCGTTGTTGGCGAGGCGCCTGAAACAGCCGCGTCTCCAGCGGCCGGCCTTCACCGTACTCCAATCGTTTATGCGCCATGCGAAAACGCTGCGCGATCAAATCGGCGAAAACGCCGGTGCCGCGCATGCGCTCGCCGAATTCGGCGTTATAGTCCTTACCGCCGCGGCTGTCGCGGATCCGTTGCATCACATGCTCCGCCTTGGTGGGTTCGTGTTCCTCCAACCACTCGCGAAACAGATCCTTGACCTCATGGGGCAAACGCAGCAGCACGTAACCGGCGCTGCCCGCGCCCGCTTCACGGGCTTGAGCAAGAATGGCTTCCATCTCCGCATCGCTCAACACCGGGATCAAGGGCGCCACCAGCACGCCCACCGGTATCCCGGCCTCATGCAGATTTTGAATGACTTTCAAGCGGCGCGCCGGCGCGGCAGCCCGTGGCTCCATGTAGCGGGACAAGTCGTGTCGCAACGTAGTAATGGACACCATGACCTGCACCAGATGCTTGCGCGCCATATCCGCCAGCAACTCCAGATCACGCTCTACCAACCACGACTTGGTCACCAAGGTGAAGGGATGATTGCATTCCCGTAAGACCTCCAAAATGTCGCGGGTAATACACAGCTTGCGCTCCACCGGTTGATAGGCGTCGGTATTGATACCCACGGCAATCGGCGCGCAACGATAACTGGGCGCCGCCAGCTCTTTGCGCAACAAGGCTGCGGCATCGGGCTTGTAGAACAACCGGCTCTCGAAATCCAGGCCGGGCGATAATCCCAGATAAGCGTGGGTGGGGCGGGCGAAACAATAGACGCAGCCGTGCTCACAACCGCGGTAGGGATTGATGGAGCGATCGAAACCCACGTCCGGCGATTGATTGTAGTTAATGACCGTGCGACTGGTATCTCGGGTCAAGGTGGTGCGCAGCGGCGGTTGCGCTTGCTCCAAACCATCCCAGCCGTCATCCACCAGTTCGCGGTTGTGCGCCGCGAAACGGTTATCGGGATTGCTGCGCGCGCCCCGGCCTCGGGGAGCGGATGGAGGACGTTTACTCATGGTTCTGGAGATCCGCACCGGACGTCTGAACACCGGATGGTAACGCGACTCCTGGCCGCGAGCAAAAGATGCGGTCTGCCTGATGAAGAAACAGGGGGTAGGCGCACCCAGCGCCCGTTAGACGATGATCAATCCAAGCTGAGGTGGCTGGTATCCGGCGGCGCTTCGCCGGCGTCGCGCTTCACCTCACCGACGTCGCTACCCACCGGCGCCAAATCCAGATGACCCGTGTCGATGGCGGCCGGTGGTACAGCCTCCGCTTCCGCCATCTGGCTACCGGTCGGCGCGACACTCAGGGAAGTGGTATCGATGGAAGGCGCCTGCGACGCCACATGCTCTACCAAATCCTCACCGACAGGCTCGACGTTCAGGGCGCTGATATCGATATCCACTACCGGCGTCGCCGGCGGCTCCACCAAAGTCTCCCCGGGCGATGCCACACTGTAAGCGCTGACATCGATATCCGGAACCTCGACAACGGGCGGATCGATCAGTGTCGCCCCCACGGGCGCGACACTGACGCCTGACTCCGTTTCCTTGGGAGTAGGCTTTGGTGCCTCTACACCTATCGCCTCGGCCTCGCAAATCAACCCCGCCGCCCGCACCGCCGCCACATACTGCTTAGCGGCCTCGGCGCCCAGCCCCTTCTTGATCACCACCCGCTTACCTGAAAACAGCGGGTCGAGCTTTTCAGCGGGGGTCTTGAATAAAGCGGCCAGCTTTGCCTTGACCTCAGGCAAATAGGTGCCGTCCACCAATTCCCCGGTGACAACGATTTGGTATGACGCTTCGCTCATAACCGCATTACACCCCAGGCCTTCCGCCCGTTTCCCATGACTTTTACTATAACGGCCCGGTAAAATCGATATTAAAGCACCACCGCGGTGGCAGGCTACGGTGGTTTACAGTAGGGTATGCCCGCATGACCACCCTGGCCGACCTATCTTCCCTTCCGATTCCGAGCCTTTTTCCATCATGCTGAGTTACCGCCACGCCTTTCACGCGGGGAATTTCGCCGACGTCCATAAACACAGTGTGCTGTGTGCATTGCTTCAATGCCTGCTGCGCAAGGATGCGCCCTTCTGTTACCAGGACAGTCACGCCGGCGTCGGACGTTACGACCTGCACAGCACCGAGGCACAAAAAAACGGCGAATTCCGCCTTGGAATCCTGCGACTCTGGCAACGACGATCCGAACTTCCCCAGGCCTTGCAGGCGTATCTTACCGCCATCGCCGCCTTCAACCCTCCTGAATATAGCGCCGAACCCCGCTACTACCCCGGCTCGCCGGCCATCGTCCGCCACTTCCTGCGGCCGCAGGACCGCATGATCTTGACTGAACTCCACCCCGCCGACTTTCAGCAGTTGCAACGGCTGTTTACCACAGATCGCCAAGTTGCGGTCCACCGCCTCGATGGCTATCAGGGGCTCAAGGCCTTTCTCCCGCCAAAGGAACGGCGCGGCTTGGTCCTGATCGATCCGCCCTTCGAGCGACGCGATGAAACCGAACAAATGCTGACCGGCCTGCGCATCGCCCATCAACGCTGGGCGCAGGGCATCTTCGCCTTATGGTTTCCCATTACCAATCGCAGCGCCTTGAGTAGGTTTTACCTAGGACTGGAGAAGACCGGCATCCCCAAAATACTTAGTTGTGAATTCTGGTTAACCCCACCCCTGACGGCACGGCGCTTGAACGGTTCCTGCATGGTGATCGTCAATCCGCCTTGGCAACTGGATGCCACTGTGGTGGAGCTGCAAGCCTGCTTGACCGATACCCTGGGCAGCGCCGACCAGTCCGGCCATCGCATCACATGGTTGGTGGGAGAATAGGCGGCGGCATTCAACACACGAGCCGCAAAACGCCACAAGAATTTTATAATATATTGTTTTATATAAATTTAAGCGATCCGGCCAGGCCGCGGCCCGCGTCATTTTGACATCAACCCGCCCGACCCGTATCATCCCCGCTCCCGACGCTGGAACCAGTGGAGACCTACCGTTATGGAAAGTACGGCACAGCGTATCCCCCGTCTCAAGACCCATCCCTTGGAAACCCGCTTGACGTTGGCGGGCCCGGCGGGCGCCATCGAGGCGCGCATCATTCCCCCGCAAGAAGCCTCACGCTACCCGGCGTTGGCCGTGATCTGCCACCCCCACCCCCTGCACGGCGGCAACCTGGATAACAAGGTCACCGCCACCCTCGCCAAGGCCATGAGCGGTCTGGGTGTGCCGGTGTTGCGCTTTAACTTCCGCGGCGTCGGTGCCAGCGGCGGCCGTTTCGCCGCCGGTATCGGAGAAACCGAGGACCTGCTCGCCGTCATCCGCCAGGCCCACGACCTCTACCCGGACCGTGAACTCTGGTTGGCGGGATTTTCCTTCGGTGCCTATGTTGCCCTACGCGCCTGTCAATCCGTCACGGTAGACCGCCTCATCACCATCGCCCCGCCGGTCAATCTTTATGATGTGGGCGAACTGGCACCGCCACATTGCCCGTGGCTATTGATTCAAGGAATAGACGACGAAGTCGTCCCTTATAAGGACGTATTGAAGTGGGCCACCCGCCTGTATCCGGCACCGCAGACCGCCTACCTGGACGGCGTGGGACACTTCTTCCACGGTAAATTGAACACCTTGGAAGCCATCATTACCGACAGCATTACCCGCCACGCCACCGCACATCGCAACGTCGATAGCGCCTAACAACGGCAAACCGCTTCAGGGAGGCGAGTACGCAAACGATCCACTGGGAACGAGCCCCCACTTAACTGCGATACCATCAACCTCGCGGGCGTCCGTCAAACGCCCGAAGTCTGATCATCAACCGTTACTTGATCTTGCTCAGCATATAGGCGACGGCATTGGCGATGTCTTGATCGCTGCACGATTTGCAGGTACCGCGCGCCGGCATCTTGCGTATGCCGGTGATGGCGTGCTCGGTCAGTTTGTCTTCCCCCTGCTCGATGCGATCCTTCCACGCCGCCCGGTCTCCCAGCTTGGGCGCGCCCATCATCCCGGTGGCGTGACACATCTTACACACGCGGTTGAACACGGCCTCGCCCGCGGCGACATCGCCTTTGGCCGAGGCCCCCCCCCATGACAGCATCCCTGCGACAAGCACAACTGCGGTAACAACGGTTTTCATGCCAATCCTCCTTTGCACAGGATCATATCAATCACACATTCCTACCCGATAGTATATCTAACGCCAGCGCCAATCCTAGATGCTACTCGTACAACTCACTGGGAGCCATTTCACAACCCTGACCTCAACCCGCGTCCGGCTCGTAGCCCAGGCTGGGCGCCAGCCACCGTTCTGCCTCGGCCACGCTCATCCCCTTACGCCCTGCGTAGTCGACCACCTGATCCTTGTTGATCTTGCCCACGCCGAAATACTTGGAATCGGGATGGGCGAAATACCAGCCGCTCACCGAGGCGGCGGGCCACATGGCATAGCTATCGGTCAAGGCGATGCCGGTATTACGCTCGGCATCCAGCAACTGCCATAACAATCCCTTTTCGGTGTGCTCCGGACAGGCGGGATAACCAGGAGCGGGACGGATGCCGCGGTATTCCTCGCGGATCAATTCCTCGTTGTCTAAACGCTCCTGCGGCGCGTAAGCCCACAGCTCCTTGCGGACCCGCTCGTGCATCAATTCGGCGAAGGCCTCGGCAAGGCGATCGGCCAGGGCCTTGACCATGATGGCGTGGTAATCATCGTGGGCCGCCTCGAAGCGCTTGACGTGTTCGTCAATGCCCAGACCGGCGGTGACGGCGAAGGCGCCGATGTAATCCTTAAGTCCACTGTCCTTAGGCGCGATGAAATCACTCAGGCACTGGTTGGGCCGGCCCGGCGGCTTCTCGTCCTGCTGGCGCAGGTGGTGCAGGGTGGTAAGCACCTCGGAGCGCGTCTCATCGCTGTAAACTTCGATATCGTCGTCGTTGACGCTGTTGGCGGGGAAAAACCCGATCACCGCACGCGCACCCAGCCATTTGCCGGCGATGATTTCGCGCAACGTCTGTTGCGCATCATCGAACAGCTTGCGCGCCTCTGCGCCCTTGTCGACATCATCGAGGATCTTGGGGTAGCTGCCGTGCATCTCCCAGGCGTGGAAGAACGGTGTCCAGTCGATATAGCGCGCGATCTCCTCCAAAGAGAAATCTTCGTACACCTTGATACCGAGGAAGCCGGGAGCCGCCGGCGTATAGCCGGACCAGTCGATCTTTACCTTGTTGGCACGGGCCTGCTCCAGGGTCAACCATTTGGTATGGGCACGGCGACCGGCATGCTGTTCGCGCACCTGGACGTATTCACTTCTAACCTTAGCCACGAAGCCGTCACGGGATTCCTCGCCGATGAGATTTTGTGCCACACCCACGGCGCGCGAGGCGTCCTTCACCCACACCGTGGGTCCGGTATAGTTGGGCTCGATCTTGACCGCGGTATGGGCGCGGGAGGTGGTGGCGCCGCCGATCAACAACGGGATGGAAAATCCCAGACGCTGCATCTCCTTGGCGACATGGGCCATCTCTTCCAGAGACGGCGTGATCAGGCCGGACAGTCCGATGATATCGGCGTTTTCCTTCTTGGCGGCTTCAAGGATGGTCTGGGTATGGACCATCACCCCCAGGTC
>CAYWIQ010000007.1:15810-18093 GCA_964458405.1 uncultured Chromatiaceae bacterium | reverse complement strand
GGCGTACCGGCGCCGTGGTGGAGAAGCGCGAGATCCCCATGTACTACATGGCGATTACTAACTACGCTGAAGAACTACTGGCGGATCTGGACATGCTGGACGACTGGCCCGAACAGGTGCGGGCCATGCAGAAGAACTGGATCGGCAAGAGCCATGGCGTGCGGGTCGGGTTCCCCCACGACATCGCCGGCGGTGGCGTACTGTGGGTGTTCACCACCCGCGCCGACACCTTGCTGGGCGCCACCTATGTGGCAGTGGCCGCCGAACACCCCCTAGCGCTGCACGCCGCCCAGAATAATCCCGAACTTGCCGCCTTTATCGAGGAGTGCAGGCACGGCGGCGTCACCGAGGCGGAGGTCGCCACCCAGGAAAAGAAGGGCATGGCGACCGGGCTGTTCGTCGATCATCCTCTGACGGGAGAGAAACTACCGTTGTGGGTAGCCAACTACGTGTTGATGGGCTATGGCGAGGGCGCGGTGATGGCGGTGCCCGCCCATGATGAGCGCGACTTCGAGTTTGCCAACCAATACGGCTTGCCGATCAAGGCGGTGATCCGTACCAGTGCCGGCGATGATACACCGGCACCCTGGCAGGCGGCCTATGCCGAGCACGGCAGCTGCATCAATTCCGGCAAGTACGATGGTCTGGGGTTCGATCAGGCAGTGGACGCCATCGCCGTCGATCTCTCCGCGAAAAAATTGGGTGAGAAGAAGGTCACCTGGCGGCTGCGCGATTGGGGCATCTCGCGCCAGCGCTACTGGGGCACGCCCATTCCCATGATCAAGTGCCCGGGTTGCGGTGACGTACCGGTGCCGAACGACCAGCTGCCGGTGGTGTTGCCCGAAGATCGGGTGCCGGACGGCTCCGGCAACCCCCTGAACAAATCCGCCGAGTTTCTCGATTGCACCTGTCCCGAATGCGGCGGCGCGGCCCAGCGCGAGACCGATACCATGGACACCTTCGTTGATTCGTCGTGGTATTTCTTCCGTTACGCCAGCTACGATGGCAAGACCATGGTGGATAAGCGCGCCGATTACTGGATGCCGGTGGATCAATACATCGGCGGCATCGAGCACGCCATCCTCCACCTGCTCTACTCGCGGTTCTGGACCAAGGTAATGCGCGACCTGGGGTTGACCGAGGTGCGCGAGCCCTTCGCCAAGCTGCTGACCCAAGGCATGGTGCTTAACCATATCTTTTCCCGCAAGGGTGCCGCCTCCGGCATCAGCTATTATTCACCCGACGACGTAGAGGTGGAGCGCGACACCCAGGGCAAGATCGTTGCCGCCAAGGCCAAGGACGACGGCCAAGCCGTCGAATACGGCGGCATCGGCACCATGTCCAAGTCCAAGAAGAACGGCGTCGACCCCCAGGATCTGGTGGCCCGTTACGGCGCCGACACCGTACGCCTGTTCATGATGTTCGCCGCGCCGCCGGAGATGACCCTGGAGTGGAACGACGCCGGTGTCGACGGCGCGCAGCGTTTTTTGAAACGACTGTGGAAACTGGCCTCCGACCATGTCAACAAAGGTAAGCCTCAGGCGCTCGACTCGGCACAGCTCAGCGATGCGCAAAGCGCCCTGCGCAGTTTGGTCCATCAGACCATCGCCAAGGTCGGCGACGATGTGGGGCGGCGTTACACCTTCAACACCGCCATCGCCGCCAACATGGAACTGGTCAATGCCTTGTACAAATTCGATGACGATACACCCGCGGGGCGCGCGGTAATGCAGGAGGCCTTGGAATCGGTGGTGTTGATGCTCTCCCCTATCGTGCCCCATATCTGTCATGTCCTGTGGCAGGCATTGGGGCATGATGAGGCGGTGTTGGACCACGCCTGGCCCGCGGCCGACGAGTCTGCCCTGGTGCGTGATGTGATCGAATTGGTTGTGCAGGTCAACGGCAAGCTGCGTGGTCGCATCAACGTAGCGGCGGATGCGAACAAGGAGATGATCGAGCAGGCCGCCTTCGCCGAGGAAAACGTGCAACGCTTCGTGACCGGCAAGGCGGTGAAGAAGGTGGTGGTGGTGCCGGGGCGTTTAGTCAATATCGTAGTGGTCGGGTAGTAGGCGCACGTGCTTAACTCGCGGTCAAAGCAAAAGATGATGCGCTGGCAACGGTGGTGTCCGCCGTTAGCGACATGTTGTTTCCTCTTGCTTGTCAGCGGCTGCGGTTTCCATCTTCGTGGTAGCGAAGCTGCCCGGGTGCAGCTGCCGCCCATTTACCTGACGGGCACGGCCGGTCCGCTGCGCATGGTCACCAACGTGGAGACCGGCGTGGGCT
>CAYWIQ010000007.1:0-15800 GCA_964458405.1 uncultured Chromatiaceae bacterium | reverse complement strand
CTGCAGCGGGAAGTGCGCCATTACCTTGCCGTATCCGCGGTGCCGGTGGTAGCAGAACAGAAGGAGGCACAGGTGGTGCTCAACCTGATCGGGGAAGATGTGCAGCGCCGGGTGTTGTCGGTGGGATCCACCGGCAAGGTGGAAGAGTATGAGGTTCACTATGGGGCCACTTACAGTGTGATGCGCGCCGATGGTAAGAGTCTCATCCCCAAGGAGAACCTCGGTCAGCAACGCAGCTACAGTTTCAACGAGACCGATGTGCTGGCCAAGGATACGGAGCAGCAACGCCTGGTGCAGGATATGCGTCGCGATGTAGTGCGCCAGATGATGCTGCGCCTGCAATCCGTGCTCAACAACGCGCCATGAAGCTTAAGCCCGATCAGATCGCGGCCCACCTGCAACGGTCCTTGGCACCGATCTATTTAGTGAGCGGTGATGAGCCGCTGCAGGTCGCCGAGGTCAGTGACGCGATTCGCACCCGCGCCCGGGACAGCGGTTGCAGTGAGCGTCTGCTGTTCAGTGTCGAGACCGGTTTCGATTGGAATACCTTGCTACAGGCCCGCGACACCCTGTCGTTGTTCGCCCAACGGCGTCTGGTGGAGTTGCGCATGCCCGGCGGCAAACCGGGTGAGGTGG
The DNA here is from genome assembly GCA_964458405.1 of uncultured Chromatiaceae bacterium. Lineage (GTDB taxonomy): Bacteria > Pseudomonadota > Gammaproteobacteria > DRLM01 > DRLM01 > JARRQJ01. The sequence goes on along the minus strand of CAYWIQ010000007.1, from coordinate 15,164 downwards.
GGGCCAAGGTGTTGAGGGCGTACGCGGCCAATCCCTCCGCCGACGATGTGCTGTTGGTGATCAGCGGCAAGATCGACAAGGACGCGCAGCGCAGCAAGTGGTTTAGCGCCCTTGAGCAAGTGGGGGTGGTGATCCAGGTGTGGCCGATTAAGGCCGCGCAACTGCCCGGCTGGATAGAACGGCGCATGCGAGCTAAGGGGCTGCGGCCCGACGCCGAGGCGGTGGCGCTGCTGGCGGAGCGTATGGAAGGCAATCTGCTGGCCGGCGCCCAGGAGATCGAAAAACTGTCTTTGCTTAACGGCGACGGTGCGGTGGATGCCAAGGCGGTGGCCGATGCCGTATCGGACAGCGCCCGCTACAGCGTTTATGACCTGGTGGACCGAGCCTTGGCTGGTGATGCGGCGGCAGTGACGCGGGTGCTCAGCGGTCTGCAAGGCGAAGGCGTGGAGCCGGTGGTAGTGTTGTGGGCGTTGAGCCGTGAGCTGCTCACGTTGACGACGCTGGCCGAAGAACTACGCACTACAGCCTTGGAACCGCTTTTGGCCAAGCAGCGGGTGTGGGAAAACCGCAAACAATTGGTGCGCGCCGCCCTCAAGCGTCATTCGCTACAGAGCTTGCGTCGGTTGTTACGCCGGGCCGGAGACGCGGACCGTGTCGCCAAGGGTGTGGCGGCGGGTAATGTCTGGGACGAATTGCGCGACTTGGCCCTTGGCCTGGCGGGTGTTAGCGTGGTGCAGGACGTTGTAACAACGGTATGATGGTCCGCGGCATCCCCTAAATTCATCGCTTACCCGGCCCGATGCGAGCGGGATCGATTATCCGGCCTTGGTCCAGTAACTGATGACGGAAGGCACGCCGTTGGTCGGGCGACATACCGCGCAGTTCGCGGCCAACCCCAGGACCAGCAACCCAATTACCCGGATAATTTTATTGTTAACCAATGAGTTAAAATATTCATTGGCGGCCATCGTGTGCTTCTGATACCTGGTTAATGCCTGAAGTGGGGCAACCCTGAGGATTGACCCATCTAGTGATTAAACGCACGAGTCCCCTACGGTTGACACGTAGGCTCAAGGAGGTTGTAGCGATGTGAGCGAGGAACATGACGCCAATGAGGCGCCATGGGGGGTACTACAAAAAGGGGGTGGCTTTGGTTGTCGGAAGGAGTAGGCGTTAGAGTTCTACGCGGTTTACCCAGTTTGCCGCACGGTTAATCAGGAACAGGCGCCGCAAGGTAATCCCCATGCCAACCATCCCAACGAACGCCATGACCATATCCGCGGATTGCACCGCACCACCGCTATTGATGGCCTTGAGGGCTAGAACAAAGCCCAGCATGCATATAAAGGCGCTGGCGCCCATGATCAGGATATTGTTGGTGCCATCGATTTGTGCGGCCTTGTTCTTATCGAGGTTTTTTACCGCCAGGGCGTGAAACACATCTTTGCGCAGTTCGCCGGCCAACAGGATATCGTCGCCTTGGCCCACGCTGCTCACCAGATCGCCGGAGACCTTGACGCTGTATTTTCCGATATGGCAATCCGCTGCACCGTGATTGTCCGGCGAACCGACATCTTTCACATGACCTCGCAGCAACTGTATCGCCATAACGCTCTCCCGCTTAGTTAATAATTGAATAGTACCGAAGGATAAAGACACCACAGGCGGCGATTAATTCCCAATCGGCGGAATTATCTTTAACTCAGCACTGCAATTATAAGGAAAAAGCCTATTTGCTCCCAGCCATATTTTTCCCGCGGCGCTTGGCGGCATATGTTGCCCTAGGACTGCTTTGACGGGGAACGGGTCCATTCCTAAATCAATTGATTTTTTAGGGGAATGTGGAGGCCGGGCCGCTCGCTACTAGAGTACCGCGGTGAAACCTTCAAACTGCGGTGGCCCCAGATAGATTTCCTTGGCGGCCCCCGCCTGGCCGTGTGCCTTGCGGAAGGCCTCGGAATGGGTCCAGGCTTCAAAGGCCTGCTGGGATTCCCAGATGGAATGGGAAGCAAACAAGGTGTGGTCATCGTGGGCGGGGCCTTGGAGCAGGTGGAATTCCCGAAACCCCGGGACTTCATCGAGGTAAGTCTGGCGATTCTTCCAGATATCGATGAATTCCTGCTCCCGCCCGCGGGCGATCTTGAATCTGTTCATGGCTATAAACATTGGCACCTCTTGATGATGGATGGAAAAATTCGCTTGATCATCCCCGAGATGGAGAGGTCCGCATTGTCGCTGCACTCCCCATAGCGGTCAATGGTTGAATTGCTCTGCGGGCGACATCACTAAACGATCCCGACAAATTACCGATAGTTAGCAGGAATACTCCATTTTTTTGAAGCGGATGCAGTATCGGCGATTTTATACCATAGATGGCCGGCATCCCTGGCGTGAAGTTTCTCCAGATGCCTATGTAGATTATGCCGCGCGCCGCCGCCGCGGCGGCAAGGTGTTCTATTTCAATTTCGAACTGGCCAAGGAAATGGGGCTGATCGCCAAGCGCCACCCCCATCGACTCAACGCCGATTTGTCAAAAGCCATTCTCGACACCTTCAGTCTGGTCATCATCAATGAATACGATGTTGAGCATGGCTTGCGCTTTCCCGAGAAGGACATTCATCCCCATAAGTACATGGCGACCCGCTATCTGCAGTGCCAGCATCCCAGTAAGCAAGGCCTGACATCGGGCGACGGGCGAAGCATATGGAACGGCTACTTCAAGGGTGCCGGCGGGGTATGGGACATTTCGAGTTGCGGTACCGGTGCTACCCGTTTAAGTCCGGCTAGCGCCATCACCGGTAAATATTTTCGTACCGGCGACGACACGGACAGCTACGCCTGTGGTCAGGCGGATCTGACCGATGGCGTATGCGCCGCGTTGATGAGCGATATATTTCATAAGAACGGCATCGCCACCGAGCGTACCTTGGCGATCATCGCCTTCAGCGACGGGACCGCCATCGTCGTGCGGGCGCATAAGAATCTGCTGCGACCCGCCCATTTATTTCGTCTGCTCAAACAAAGCCGCCTGTCGGAACTCAAGGCCGCGGTGGATTACTATATCGCCCGTCAACGGGACAACGGTGAATGGCCGCGTTCAGGCGGACATCAAGGCCACTATCAAACATTCCTGAGACGGATCACCGAAGATTTTGCCCGCGCCGCTGCGGTATTCGAGAGCGAATATATCTTTTGCTGGTTGGACTGGGACGGAGACAACGTCTTAATGAACGGTGCGGTATTGGATTACGGTTCGGTGCGGCAATTCGGGCTTTACCATCATGAATATCGCTATGACGACGTGGAGCGGATGTCCACTACCATCACCGAGCAGAAGAACAAGGCCCGTTATATCGTCCAAACTTTTGTCCAGATCGTCGATTACATTGTCACCGGCCAAAAGAAGGCGATAAAAGGGTTCGCCGGGCACCCCGCGTTGCGCGCCTTCAATGAAATATTCGAGGCCACCAAGGATGCCATCCTGATACAAAAGCTGGGATTCGACGATAAGCAACGCAATATTATTTTTTCCCGTGCCGCATTGCGGCGCGAGCTGCGGCAATTACGGGACCTGCTGCACCACTTCGAACGGGTTCAATCCAAGCGGGGTATCTATAAGATCGACGACGGGGTTACCGCCGATGCCATCTTCTGCGTGCGGGATATCCTGCGCGAGTTGCCTGCTCATTATCTGCAAAGTGACAGCGACATGCCTGTCGAGCAATTCATCGAGGTTATGAAATCGGTTTACGCGGCGGATCAGGATGTGCGCTTGACCCGCGCGCGCAGGATTGAGGTTGAGGAATTTCAAAGCTGCTATCGGCGGTTGGTCGCGGCGGTCGCTACTTGCAGCGGCCAAATGCGGCATAGCGTCTTGAAAGGCATGCAGAAACGCAGTGCCTTGATCAATCGTTATGACCGGGTGACCGGCGACGCGGTGCTGTATGCAGGAGAGCGGCTGGTCAAAAGCGCCAGGCACATGGATTCTCACGCCACTCATGCCATGTTCACGCGCTTCGTCGAGCAACAGGTATTAAAGCCCGATTACTTCCAGGCAAACAAATCCGGCCGCGCTGTGCTTAGCAACGACAAGGCCCGCCGCGTGCTGCGCGCCATGTTGCAGGATGTCAGAAAACTCCGCTCGGGCTTGTAGCCGTCTAAGGCGTGTACAGATAAGGCGCATCATGCTCTAATGACATCCAGGCAATGATTTCCCCACGCCCATGTTCGATGCCCTGAAAAGTCCTTACCTGGTTCCGTTCGACGGTGCGTTCCGGATCAAGAATGCGGCCAGCGAGCCGCCGGACAGCAGTTTGGACAAAAAGGATTACAAGCGCATGTTGGCCGAGCTGATTGCGGAGCTGGATGACCTGCAGCGCATGCTGTACGCACAGGACCGCTTCGCGGTGCTGATGATCTTTCAGGGGATGGATGCCTCCGGCAAGGACGGGACCGTCCGCGCCGTCATGAACGGTGTCAATCCGGCCGGCTGCCAAGTCTTCTCGTTCAAGCAGCCCACCGTCCATGAGTTGGATCATGATTTTCTGTGGCGCACCGCGCGCTGCCTGCCGGAGCGGGGACGGATTGGGATCTTTAACCGGAGTTATTACGAAGAGGTATTGGCGGTTCGTGTCCATCCCGAATATCTGGAGGCGCAGCGTCTACCCGGTAAGCTGGATATGGAGAACATATGGCAGGAGCGCCTCGAATCGATTGGCGATCACGAGCGCCACCTGGCCCGCAATGGCACGGTCATCATCAAGTTCTGGTTGAATCTATCCAAGAAGGAACAGCGCAAGCGCTTCCTGTCGCGCATCGACGAGTCTCACAAGAACTGGAAATTTTCGGAAAGCGATGTACGCGAACGGCAGTACTGGGATGCCTACATGTCCGCCTACCAGCAGGCCTTGGCCGAGACCTCCAAACCGTGGGCGCCCTGGTATGCGATTCCCGCCGACCACAAACCCTATACCCATTATTGCGTGGCCGATATCCTGGTGCAGAGCCTCAAATCGCTGGGCCTCACCTATCCGCGGGTGGACGCGGCCCAGCAAAAGAAGCTGCAGCAAATGCGCAAGCTGCTGGACGATAAAAACTGAGTGTTGACGGCGTTCGCGCCGCAGTGGGCTGCGCGCGATCAATGCCCGATAAACCGAAGCTGCGGGCGCGGTAAGCTATCGATAGGTATTCGCCCAGATATTGGTAAGGGCGCCATCGGACTGTTGCCAAACCGCCAAGGTGTCGCCGCCCGCCGCGGCGGCGACTTGCGGGTAGAGGGCGTCGCCGCTGGCATTGCTTTCGATAAGGGAGGCGCTGCCCCATCCCGCCGAAGAATAGCGATTGGCCCAGATGTTGAAGTGGGCGCCATCGGATTGTTGCCACACCACTGCCGCATCACCGTTCGACGTGGTGGCGATCTGCGGGTACTGGGCATCGCCATTGTTGTCGTTTTCGATGAGCGTGGCGCTGCCCCAACCCGCCGAAGAATAGCGATTGGCCCGGATGTTGAAGCGGGTTCCGTCGGATTGCTGCCATACGGCCGTAGCGTTGCCGTCGTCGGTGACGGCCACCACAGGATGGGTGGCGTCGCCGTTGTTGTCGCTCTCGATCAGTGTGGCGCCTTTCCAACCCGCGGTAGTCGTATAACGATTGGCCCAGATGTTGAAGCGGGTCCCGTCGTTTTGCTGCCACACCGCCACCGCGTCGCCGCCGGCATTCATGGCGATGCACGGGGATTGGGCGTCGCCGGCATTGTCGTTTTCGATGAGCGTCGCCGTGACCCACCCGCCACTTGGCGTATAACGATTGGCCCAGATGTTGGTGCGCGTGCCGTCGGATTGCTGCCATACCGCGATGGCGTCACCGGCGCTGTCCATGGCGGCGCGAGCAAGATCGGCGTCACCGGCGTTGTTGCCGATGGCCGCCGCCTGTCCCCACCCCCAGCCGGCGCTGTAGTGGTTGGCCCAGATCTCGCTTGGCGTACCGGCGTAAGTCCATACCGCCACGGCGTCGCCGTTGCTGTCTATGGCGATTCGGGGCGCGCTCTCACCGCTGGAATGGCTGGTTATGCTGGTTGCCGTTCCCCAACCCACCCCCGCCGTGTAGCGATTGCTCCATATGGTTTTCGCCCCAGTTCCCCCCTGGACCCAAACCGCCACGGCGTCACCGCTGCCGTCCACGGCGATGTGAGGATCGGAGGCGTCCGCGGTTTCGATGAGGACGGGCGTCAACCAGCCGCTGCCGGCCAGATAACGATTGGCCCATATATTATTGGTGGTGCCGTCGTCCTGCTGCCACACCGCGATGGCATTGCCATTGGTGTCCATGGCAATCTGCGGGTTGACGGCGGCGCCGGCGTCGTTGTGTTCAATAAGCGCGGCGGTCTGCCATGTGCGGCACACCACTGTTACGTCATTGACGTCCGCCGCGGCAATGGTGCCGCTGGCGTTGTTCAGCGTGCAGCTCTGTCCGCTGGGCGGCGTGAGTATCGTGACGTCATAGCTGTTGCCGCTCTGGAGGGTGGTGGCGAAGGTGAAGTCGCCGTTGCTGCCGACCGTCAAATCATCGCCGCCGTTGTTTTGCAGGACGATACTGTGGCCGCTTTGCAATCCCGAGACGCTGCCGCCCACGCTGTGGCCGTTCAATGTGCACGTGACCGATATATCGGTCACGTCGAGTCCGAACAAGATGCCGCTGCCATTGGCAACGGTGCAGGTTTGATCCGACGGCTGAGTATAGACGCTGATGTTGTAGGTATTCCCGCCGCCCAGTGCGGTGGGGAAGGCGAAACTGCCGTTGGCGGTGACAGTCAGATCATCTCCGCCGTTGTTCTGGAGGATCAGGCTCTTCCCGCTGCCCAGCCCGGAAACGGTACCGCCGATGCTGTAGGTGACGTCGGAGTTACTGCCGCCGCCGCAGGCGCTCAGGCTCAAGAGGATCGTCAGCGCAAGGCCGAAAACCGCGATGGGCCGATGATACGTATGCAGCAACTTCATGGTCAATCTTCTCCGAAGACGGGCGTGATTGGATAAATACCCAGTGTAACCCGCGGAGATGTCATTATGACACCTCCGCATACCACGCAGCACTTTGCAGTTATAACCCTAACGTATGAAATCAACCATCGTGCGATAAGCGCTTGATCGAGTAAGTACGGTATCTACCAATGATGCCGTCGCCCTGGTCCCGGTCATGTTCACGCAGGGTATCGATGAGGTAAGCTATTCTGATATAGAGATGACGGTATCCACCGGTGAACCCGGTTTGCGGGACGGAAAGGTATACTTGTCGAATGGAGGCCCATTTCGTCCCCGAGAGATACAGCACCGGCACGATGCGATGAGGCGGGCCGGGATTTTGAATTGAGGTCGAGTCATGGCGGACATTAAAGAATACATGAACCAGCTGGGGCAGCGCGCCCGGGCAGCGGCGCGGCACATGGCGCGCGCCGAGACCGCTGCCAAGGATGCCGCTTTGCTGGCCATAGCGGGACTGATCGACGAACGTGCCGCCGAGTTGGTGGAGGTTAACCAGACGGACCTGGCGGCGGCGCGGCAGCAGGGACTGGATGAGGCCTTATTGGATCGATTGGGACTCAACGCCAAAGGGGTGGCCGCCATGGCTGAGGGGTTGCGCCAGATCGCCGCGCTGCCTGACCCGGTGGGGAACATCAGCGACCTCAACTACCGGCCATCCGGGATACAGGTGGGGCGGATGCGGGTACCCCTGGGGGTGATCGGCATCATCTACGAGGCCCGTCCCAACGTGACCGCCGACGCCGCTGGGCTGTGCCTGAAATCGGGGAATGCCGCGATCCTGCGCGGCGGTTCCGAGGCGTTGCGCTCCAATCAGGCCATCGCCGCCTGTGTGCGCGACGGATTGCAGCGAGCCGGGTTGCCAGCCGAGGCGGTACAGGTGCTGGAGACCAGCGACCGCGCCGCGGTGGGTGAGTTGATCCGCATGAAGGATTACGTGGACGTGATCGTGCCGCGCGGCGGCAAGGGGCTGATCGAACGGGTCAGCAGTGAGGCCCTGGTGCCGGTGATCAAGCATCTGCACGGCATCTGTCATGTGTACATCGACGACAAGGCCGATGTGGAAAAGGCCATCGCCATCGCCTTCAATGCCAAGACCCAGCGTTACGGCACCTGTAATACCATGGAGACCTTGCTGGTGGCGGAGGGTGTCGCAGAACAGACCCTGCCCCGTCTTGCCGAACTGTATCGCGAACAAGGTGTGGAGTTGCGGGGTTGCGTGCGGACTCGCGATCTGATTGCCGGGATCAAGGTTGCCGACGAAGAGGATTGGTCGACGGAATATCTGGCACCGATCCTGGCGATCCGGGTGGTGACGGATCTGGACGCGGCCATGGAGCATATCGCCCGCTATGGATCACACCATACCGATGCCATCGTCACCGAGGACTATTCGCGGGCGCGGCGTTTCCTGCGCGAGGTGGATTCCAGCTCGGTGATGGTCAACGCCTCGACGCGTTTTGCCGACGGCTTCGAGTACGGCCTGGGCGCCGAAATCGGCATCAGCACCGACAAGATCCATGCCCGGGGACCGGTGGGCCTGGAGGGATTGACCTCGCAGAAGTACGTGGTGCTGGGTGAGGGGCATGTCAGGAAATAGCGGTTATAAAGCGGCGGGTGGTGGAAAAGTGAATTTGCAGCGGTCGATGCCGGAGCGTTCCTTGCCCGGCCCTTCCGGCGATCCTTCGCGGAAGTCATGATCGGCATCCTCGGCGGGACCTTCGATCCGGTTCATTTTGGCCATCTGCGTCCCGCGTTGGATATACAGCAGGCGCTGGGGCTGGCGGAATTGCGGCTGTTGCCCTGCCGCCAACCGCCTCATCGTGATCCGCCCCATGCCACCCCCGAGCAGCGCCTGGCCATGCTGCGCCTGGCCACCCGTGGCGAGGCGGGCTTGACCCTCGATGAACGGGAGCTGCTGCGTGACGGGCCATCGTACATGGTCGAGACCCTGCTGTCGTTGCGCGCCGAACTGGGTGCCGAACGGCCCTTGTCGTTGTTAATCGGTATGGACGCCTTGCACGGCCTGGACCGTTGGCATCGTTGGCGGGAATTGGTGGATCTCTGCCACCTGGTGGTGGCAACCAGACCCGGTTGGACGGCGCCGCAGGACGGTGCGGTGGCGCAACTGGTGCGGGAACGGCAAGTGGCGGAGGCGACGGCGTTGCACGCCCGAGCGGCGGGCAAGCTGATGTTTTGTCCGGTGACGTTATTGGATATTTCCGCTTCGCGCATTCGCGCCTTGTTGGCCGAGGGCAAGAGCGCGCGTTATCTGTTACCCGCTGAGGTGTTGGAATATATACACAAGGCGGGACTGTATCAGAACTGAACACGATATAAGGGAAGTAATGCAAACTGAACAATTGACAGATTTGGTGGTGGCGGCGTTGGAGGAGATCAAGGCCAAGGACATCTTGGTGCTGGATGTGCATAAATTGACCTCCATTACCGACGTCATGGTGATCGCCAGCGGCAACTCAAACCGTCAGGTCAAGGCGCTGGCGGATAACGTGGTGGAAAAGGCCAAGGCCGCCGGCCATAGACCGTTGAGCGTGGAGGGAGAGCGTGAAGCGGAGTGGATTCTGGTGGATCTGGCCGACGTGGTAGTCCACGTGATGTTGCCGGCCACCCGGGATTTCTATCAGCTGGAAAAGTTGTGGGGCATGGAGGAGCAGCGCGCCCAAGAAACGCCGGCTTCGTGACGGGGCTCGCATCGCGGTTTGGTTTCTCCGCCTAACATCCAGGTCGAAACATCATTATCGATAGCCTTGCAGCAGTCTTTGCCTGTCCGCGAAAGGATTGGAGCGGTGCGCATACATCTGATAACCGTAGGTACACGCATGCCCGAATGGGTCAACATGGGTTATGGCGAATTCGCCGGACGTCTTCCTCCGGAATGTCGCCTGCACTTGATTGAAGTTCCTCTGACCAAGCGCGGTAAGGGACAGGATACCGGGCGCAGCGTTGAACAGGAGGGAGAACGCATGCTGGCGGCCGTACCCAAGGGGTGCCGTGTCATCGCCATGGAGGTGGGCGGACGGGAATGGTCCACCGAACAATTGGCGCAAGAACAGGCGCGCTGGCTGCAAAGCGGACAGGACATCGCCTTGCTGGTGGGTGGGCCGGACGGTCTGGCACCCGCTTGTAGGGAACGTGCGGAGCAACACTGGTCGTTATCGCGACTGACGTTGCCGCATATGTTGGTGCGGGTGGTGGTCGCCGAACAGTTGTACCGGGCTTGGACCGTGTTGCAAGGTCATCCCTATCACCGGGGATCGCCCCAGTGAGCGGCCATGAGGTGAACGTTCTATACCTAGCCTCCGCATCACCGCGTCGCCGCGAACTGCTGGCGCAAATCGGTATCATTTACCGCTTGCTTGAAGTGAATGTGGACGAAACACCGCGACCCGATGAGTCGCCGGAAATGTATGTGCTGCGCCTGGCCTTGGCCAAGGCCAGGGCGGGTCAGTCGCAGTTGTCCGCCGTCGATCCCGGATGGGTGTTGGGCGCCGATACCAGCGTGGTGATCGACGATGAAATCCTGGGGAAGCCCCGCGATCGCGCGCAAGGGCTTGCCATGTTGCGCCGCTTGTCCGGCGCAACCCACCACGTGTACAGCGGCGTGGCTGTGGTAGGCCAAGAGCAGGAGGGGACACGCCTCAGCGTCAGTGCAGTGAGTTTTTGTGAACTCAGCGCGCAGCAATGCGAGGATTACTGGCGCAGCGGCGAACCCCTGGACAAGGCCGGCGGTTATGCCATCCAAGGCAAGGGAGCAATGTTCGTCTCTCGACTGGAGGGGAGTTATTCCGGGGTCATGGGATTGCCGTTGTTCGAGACCGCGCAACTGCTGCGCGCCTTGGGCTGCGGCGAGTTGATGATGATGGAGGGGTAGAGGATACCCTTTTAAAAGTTCATCATCGCGATGTCGGTAACCCATTTGCGCTTAAACCTGCTAACCTGAAACCACTATTCTTATAGCTGTCGGGCCGTCCATGAGTGAAGAGATACTAATCAACGTAACCCCCCAGGAGACCCGCATCGCCGTGGTGGAGAACGGCGTGTTGCAGGAGATCTATATCGAACGCACCCGGCGGCGGGGGTTGGTGGGCAACATCTACAAGGGACGGGTGAGTCGGGTGTTGCCGGGGATGCAGGCCGCGTTCGTCGATATCGGCTTGGAGCGTACCGCCTTCCTCCATGCCTCGGATATCGTCAACCAGCCGGGCGCCGAAGGCGCGGCCCCCGAAGAGCGCCGGGTGGGACAAATCGCCGAACTGGTCAAGGAAGGTCAAGAACTCACGGTCCAGGTGCTCAAGGATCCGCTGGGCACCAAGGGCGCGCGCCTGACCACTCAGGTTACGGTGCCGTCCCGCTATCTGGTGCTCATGCCCACGGCGTGCAATTTGGGCATCTCGCAAAAGGTCGAGGACGAAGCGGAGCGCCAGCGGCTCAAGGGTATTGTAGAGGGTATGGTTGGAGACATGGCGGATGGCGGCTATATCATCCGTACCGCCGCGGAAGGTGCCGAAGCCGAGGCCCTGGGCGCCGACATCGATTATTTGAAAAAACTGTGGGATTCCATCAGCCGCCAGGTGGAGAATGCCGTCCCCGGGTCGGTCATCTATGAGGACATGCCCCTGGTGTTGCGTGCTTTGCGTGATCTGGTGGACCTGGACGTGGAGAAGGTGCGTATCGATTCCCGCGAGAATTACAAGAAGGCCTTGGACTTTGCTCAGCAATTCGTGCCCCAGGTGGCGCCGCGTATCGAATATTATCCCGGTGAACGACCGATCTTTGATTTGTACGGCGTCGAGGACGAGATCCAAAGGGCGCTGGAACGCAAGGTCTTGCTCAAATCGGGGGGTTATTTGATCATCGATCAGACCGAGGCCATGACTACCATCGACGTCAATACCGGCGCCTACGTGGGACACCGAACCTTGGAAGAGACCATCTTCAAGACCAATCTGGAGGCGGCCCAGGCCATCGCCCGTCAACTGCGCCTGCGCAATCTCGGCGGCATCATCATCATCGATTTTATCGATATGGTGGAAGACGATCACAAGCACCAGGTGTACGCCGCCCTGGAGAAAAACCTGGTGCGCGACCGCGCCAAGAGTCATATCAGCGAGGTATCGACGTTGGGGCTGGTGGAGATGACCCGCAAGCGCACCCGCGAGAGTCTGGAACATGTCTTGTGCAGTCCGTGTACCACTTGCCAGGGACGCGGTTCTCTCAAGACGCCGGAGACGGTGTGCTACGAGATCTTTCGCGAATTGTTGCGTGAGGCACGTCAATTCGACGTGCAACAATACCTGGTATTGGCTTCACAGGAAGTGGTGGACGTGTTGCTGGATGAAGAGGCCACCAGTCTTGCCGAATTGGAGGCCTTCATCGGCAAACCCATCAAACTGCAAGTGGAAGCCTTGTACAGCCAAGAGCAATTCGACGTGGTGCTGATGTAGTCCGGTTATGAGTGAGAGAGGTTTTGCCGCCTGTCAGCGCAATCCCTGCACAGTCTATTTTATAGGTCTTGTGTGAAACTGCTGCGCACCCTTCTTTATGGCATTTGGCTGATTACCGCCGCGCTGATCATCGTTGTCGGCCTGTTGTTCAGTGCCGCGCGCCTATTGCTGCCCGAAGCGAGTAAATACCATGACGAAGTGGCGGCGTGGGTCGGTGAGGCCATAGGTCAACCGGTGAAGATCGGCGCCTTGGGTGCGGGTTGGCATGGACTGGGTCCCGGCGTGGAATTACGCGACGTTACGGTGCTGGACGCCACGGGCAAGCGGGTGGTGTTGCAATGCGCCTCGGCGCGCATCGATCTCGACATTTTGCAATCGCTGCGTCGTTGGCAGTTCGAACCGGGACGCTTGACGGTGCGCGGCTTGCATCTGGCGGTGGTCCAGGACACGGACGGATCCGTTGGCGTGATGGGGCTGGGGAACACATCCCACCAGGCGGTAGGAGACGTGCAGGCAGGTGATACGCTAAAGCAGTGGTTACAGCACCAGGATCGTTTGGCCATAGAAGACAGTGCTGTGGAGTGGCGTGACCTCGACGCGCCCGACAAATCTCTGGTATTCAGCGCCGTCAATCTGCAGCTGCGCAATCAAGGCGCCCGCCACCGCCTCGACGGCACGGTGGATCTTCCCGCGTCCTTGGGCGGTGATCTCAAGGTGGCGGCGGACGTGCAGGGCGATTTGTTCAACCCGCAGTCATGGCTGGGACAGGTGTATGCCCGCGGTAGCGCCTTGCGCTTGAGTGAATGGTGGGGTGACCGGACGCGTTTCGGGATTACCTCTCTCGACGGTGTAGGGGATTTCGAGGCATGGAGTGAATGGGGTGACGGTCCACAACAGGTGGAAGGCAACGTCCATGTCCATGGCCTGCGCGTTACCCATCAATCCGAATCGACATCGCAAGGCAAACCTACAACGGCAGCCGCGGCGCAAGTTGCGGTGGCGGATATAGGGGGCGGTTTCCACTGGCAGCGGCGTGCCGCCGGATGGGTGGTGGATGTGGATCACTTCAACATCGCCCACCAAGGAGGTACGGCAAAACCGGCGCAGTTGCGGGTCGAGTACGGCAAGGACAAAGCCAGCGGTGGGTTTAACGTGCGGTCGGGTTACAGTGAGGTGCGTGTCGAGGACGCCGTGAATATATTGCAAATGATTCCGGATATCCCGGATGATCTTCGCCAACATTTGCATGCTATTGCGCCGCAAGGTGAACTGAGTGACGGTTATGTGGATTATCGGCAGCAAGGCAGGGCGTCGCCCCATGTGGTATTTCATACCCGCTTTAGCGATCTTGGCTGGCAACCCGATGCTGACTTGCCCGGTGCGCAGTCCTTGAGTGGGGAGATAACCACCGACGGTCAGCAGGGTGAGATCAGTTTCGATACGGACAAGGCCACGGTTGAGATCCCCAAACTGTTCCGCAATGTCCTGCCGCTGGATGCATTGACCGGTCGCATCTATTGGCGTCGCAGCGCTGCAGCCTGGCGGGTTCTGGCTCGCGATGTCATCGCGCACAATGAAGATATTAAGCTGAAACTCGCCGGTTATGTGGATAAGGCGCCGGCGGATGAATCTCCCTATATCGAGATGAGCGCCAGTTTCGGCGATGGCAAGGGCGACCATGTTTCCCGTTATTTGCCGGCCAAAGTCATGCCCGCCGCTACGGTGAAATGGCTGGATCAGGCCATCGTCAACGGCCGGATATCCGGCGGTAGTGCCCATGTCTATGGGCGGCTGGCGGATTTTCCCTTCGACGATGGTAGCGGCCTGTTCGAAGTCCGTTTCGATGTAAGCGACGGCATCCTGGAATACGCCGCCGGTTGGCCGCGTCTGGAAGAGGTGGCGACAGAGATCCTGTTTCATGGCCGGCGCTTCGAGGCTCACGCAGTATCCGCCGCGTCGCTGGATTCCAACGTCCTGCGGGCATTGGTTACTATCCCCGATATGACGGCCCATCCGGCCGTGTTGACTGTGGACGGTGAGGCAGAGGGACCCAGCGGCGACGTGGTGCGCTACCTCACCGAAAGTCCTCTGCAACATAAACTGGGGACTTATCTTAACCATGTCAGTGCCGGGGGGCGAAGCCGCTTGCGGCTGAAGCTGAAACTGCCCTTGGGCAGTCATTACGCCAAGGTCAATGGGGGCCTGCGCATCAGCGACGGGACCTTATTGTTCAAAGACGCCAATATCGATTTGACCCACATCAACGGCACCCTGAATTTTTCCGACCATGGGGTGCGTGCCGATCAAATTCACGCCGAACTGCTGGGTCAGGCGGTAACCGTAGCGGCGCAGACCACCAGCAATCAAGAGGGTGCCACGACCATCTTCAGTGCCCAGGGTCGGTTGGCGGCGGCGGCGCTGACAAAGCGTTTTGCCGCGCCGCTTACCCAATACGTGGACGGCAGCGCCGATTGGCGCGGCGAGTTGCGCATTCCGCCCCAAAGTGCGGGCTGGGTGGAACTGGATATGACGTCGCCCTTGCAAGGGGTGGCGGTGAATCTGCCTGCCCCGCTGGGCAAGGCGGCGGATGAAACCCGCGAGTTGTTGGTGCAGCTACCGCTGCCGTTCAAGGCGGATAAACCGATTCATGTGCGCTACGGCGATC